>NZ_CAWNQF010000154.1:0-1544 GCF_963876465.1 Xenorhabdus sp. KK7.4 | reverse complement strand
CACACGTTACATGAAACAGTCACACGTAACCATTGTTGTCGGTATATGTGGCAACTGCTCAGTAATGTGAAAAAATTCTTGAAAAAATCTGCAAATAGACTCTTTCAGAGAAAGTAAATCGAGTGTCCCACTATTATGAAAAGTTATTTAGATCACGCGCAGGCCGACTACCCGAATGAATGCTGCGGACTGGTCATTCAGAACAGCCGCAAACAACAGTATCTTCCCTGCCGCAATACTGCCTCAGTCCCAACAGAGCAGTTCAGCCTTCACCCGGAAGACTACGCCGCCGCCGAAGATGCCGGAACGATTATTGCCATTGTCCACAGTCACCCGGACGCGACCACTCAGCCCAGTCAGTTAGATATTGCCCAGTGTGACCTGTCACAACTTCCGTGGGTGATTGTCTCATGGCCGGAAGGGGATATCCGTACGCTGATGCCCACGGAGGGGGTTAAGCCTTTACTGGAGCGTCCGTTTGTCCACGGTATATGGGACTGTTACGCCATTGTGCGCGACTGGTATCGGCTGGAGCGCAACATTGAACTGCCGGATTTTGTCCGGACGGACGGCTGGTGGAATCGGGGCGAAAATCTCTATATGCAGCACTACGCCTCGGCGAGGTTTATTGAATGCAGCGGGGAACTCCAGACCGGTGATGTGATCATCATGCAGGTGCAGGCCCGTGAACCTAATCATGCCGGAGTGTATCTCGGTGATGGCCTGATGCTGCACCATATGTACGGGCAGCTCAGCAACCGTGTGTCTTACAGTGGCTACTGGCAGGAACGTACTGTAATAGTGCTGAGGTATAAAGTCTCATGACTAATTAATCTCTTATAGGTAATATTAAGACTTCTTAATTACAGGGATTATTGGTATGAAAAAAATAGCTTTAGTGGCAACGGCTTTACTTGTAACAGGTTGCGCAACGAGGCCAATCTCTAATGAAGCAGCCAAGCCAGTGCCAGAAAAGCAGATAATAAAACATGATTTATTTGCCAAAAAAGAAGGTACAGGGAAAGTTATCATAAAAAGAGACGCAGGTATTGGCGGTAGTGCCTGTTTATCCCGAATTTACATTGATGGTCAAGAGCTTGCTGATTTAGGTTCAGCACAGAAGGCTGTAATATATCCTAAGGTAGGAAGGCATATTTTCAGTGCGTGGCCGAAAGGAATATGTGGTGGAGGTATGAGCGAACAGGAAGGGATAGTTACTGAAAATGAAACGCTAATATATCGGGTTGGATATGGCTCGAATGGTGATTACAGTATTTATCCAACTGCCTTTTAAAAAAGCCACAATATAACCCCCTAACGGGGGTTTCAGACTGCTGACAAACCGCGTTGAAAATAACACGGTTTGTTGCCTTCATCATCAATCCTCATCTTTCGATTTTTCCGGCTTCCTCCCCAGCCAATTCTTTTCCGACACAAGATTGGGTTTCTGGCCCCGTTAAATACACGAAAGCACCGCAGATAAAACCAACAAAGGGCCGCCACCAGTAAGGCTATCTTCTTGATATTTTGAGCTGTTGCCGCCA
>NZ_CAWNQF010000153.1:0-1565 GCF_963876465.1 Xenorhabdus sp. KK7.4 | reverse complement strand
CCGTTCAAAGCCAAGTCAATAAACACTTCGGTAGTGTTAGGACACTTCAATTCAAGACCTGCGCCATCACTACAAATACCATCCGGTGAACATGCAACTCTGAGACTTTCATCCCGGAAAATGATTGGCTCTTCTTTCACCGTTAACCCGCTGTAGAACTCAAACGTCATCCGCGCTTCAAGTTCGTAATCTTTACCCCAGGCTAACGTTCTTGCATTAACTTCCTTGAATGCCCCGGTGCAAACTTCCCCGATTAATGTGTTCAGGTATGTCTTCTTTGCGTCTGACCATGATTTCGCTGATTTGGGCTTTGTGAGAACTTTCCAGACATCTGAAGCTGTAATAACACCTAGTCGGAGTGACATCCATTCTTCACTTCCTTGCTCTATCGCGGATAAGTTGATACCAGTTCTGTTTAGAACGATGTCGTTACTTATCATTTTTACCTGCCTTTGCTCTTAACATATCAATAATCGTGTTAGCCTCGAAAGCAGTAAGTTGTTCAGGGTGGCTGATTTGTCGCTTAAATTTTTGGCTGATGTAACCAAGAAATTTATCGCTCCACTCTCCGTCAATCTTAATCATAAGGTCTGATATATCTTTTAACTGTTGGTCACTGGCAGGTGTAATGTCACGAGACTGAGAGTGATCACTATTAAAGTCGATACCTTCCCCAGCTTCGGTGTTAACGTAATCAATGGCTTGGTCGAGTCGTTCCCGGCGAGGCCAGTATTTCGCCGCCTGTTTAACTACTGTTTTTAAAATCATCTGCTCTTCGTCAGTCACCCAAGGGCAGGTTTTCTTCTTAGATAGCCATGCTTTCCATGCTGTCGATCTATCTCTAATTGCGTAGATGTCAGCAATTGCCATTGTGTGAGTCAAGTAATCACCGTCATCTGTCTTAACGACTGTATAAGCACCGATAATTTCACCTCGTTGCTCTTGCGTAGCAAAGGCGTTGTATCCATGCTTTGGGGCAGTATCGATTGAAGTGAGCTGGAAGTTATCATTCTGCCTAACAATACTAGACTGACACCACTTGATGGCACCTGATTGCTGCGCTATATGCATCAGTCCCATATAGCTAATATCAAGGCAAACCTTCTTATCTCTTGGAACCAGATAAGCAAGTTTTTGCGCTGGGTTTAAACTGATACCGATTGCCGCAATATTCATCACGGCACTACGAACTGATATAACATTGCTGACGGCGACGCTGGCTAAATAATCGTTATTAGCAAATATCTGCATAGCAAATTCAGATTCACGCTTAAAGGCGATACTAGGTTCGCTACATACCTGCTCAAAATCCGTTTTGAGTGGGTTAATGATTTCGTAAACTTTTTGAACGACTGTACTCATGCTGCCCTCCCAATGATTTTATCCTTCAGACCCACCATCACGACCTCATTCAGGACACCTATGTATCTATCCCACGCAGAGGGGTTGCTTTTGAATATCGGGTTAAGTACTTTGCCAGCCCCTTCAGGCAATGAATTATCGATAAAACTCAAGACAATTTTCTCGACCTCTTCGTCGAGTTCTTCTTCGGTCATTTCCTGACA
>NZ_CAWNQF010000152.1:0-1670 GCF_963876465.1 Xenorhabdus sp. KK7.4 | reverse complement strand
CCAATAGGTATCATTGAGGGTATAGCTAGACGATATGGTTATCACATTAACAAAATAACCCCTCTGCCAATTAACACGCTCTAATTCCCTAAGGGCAGATTTCTGCCCTCTGCACATTGATTAATCCCTCTATTTGAAACGGAAGGATTAAGCCAAAGTGACGGCCTCAGATAAATCAATGAGTTACTGTAGGTGTCCGAAGATTTTCGTATACCCATCAGCCAAAGTGAGGACCACGGAATAATCAATGAGTTAAAAGAGGAGAATTATCCTATTTAGATAAGTGATTGATTTTAAATAATGTACAGCGTTGAGTTTGCGGGGTTCTGTCAGAAATAAAGGCTAAGGATTCTGTTTTTTACATTAAAAAACCCGCGCGCGTGGGCGGGTTTAGGATAATTAATCAACTTATCAATCTCGTGATAAACCATTGGCAAGAACTTCATCGCAACTAATCGTACCTTTACACAGAGAATGGAATTTTTTGGAGCTGATTCCAGCCTGTTTAGCCATTGATTTAATCAAGTCTCGTGAAAATGGCGCATGAGATTTATCCACTGTAACCACCCATTTATGTCCATCTGCTTTTTTGATCCATTGTTCATGAGAGGTTCCCTTCTTTGGTTTCATTTCAAAACCTAAATCCGCCAGAGCCCTTACAACTTCTCTATACTTGAGTGGTGTTAGCTTATAAAAAATCATGTTGCGCCACACCTCTTATCGGGCTAGCTCACACTGTTCATCAAACAACTTAACCGAACCAATTTCATTATTTGGATAAAATGATTTTCTTACTTTTAATTTAAAAGCGATATACCAATACTTAAGCCACATCGATAGGGGGGCTTTTCGATTAATAAGCTGTTTTGCATATTCGCGTTCAGAGGCAGCCTCTTCAAGATAATCATTTACCTGAGCTTCAAGTTTGTGAATTGCCTCGTCAATCGAATTAGCTTGCGCTGCTAGTGACAGATCTAAGCAGGCAGCAATATACATATTATCCTGTTGATAAGCCATGCAACGTAATCTCATTTGGGTCATCTCCTGTAGGGGTGTTAGCAACATAATTATCAAATTGATAAATATGTCTAAGGTGATGATAGTTTGTTCAAGCCGCAATTTCAACAGCTTAAACTGTTATTGACTTGTATGATTAACCACTAAAAAAGATTAATAAACAATTAAATCACACTCACCTCTGCCGCCTTCTGCTTCACATTCCACACCGAATTTGCCGGCATCTGGACACGGACATCCAAGCGGCAGCCTTCGGGAATATCGCACGGTTCACCGTCCTGATAATAAACTTTTTCCCCGTTGACAATGGCTTTTATCCGCTGGTTCTGAAAGCGTGCCGGTAAATGGGAATGCTGACGGTGGAAGGTCTCAATCGTGATACTGCCGTCCTTGTTCACCTTGTCATCAATGTAGATAAGCTCCAGTCCGTTGTTGTTCTTCGGCGAGGAAATACCTCCATGCACACCCCATGCGCCATCGGCGTTATAACCCAGCACACCCGTGACCTGATAATGACCGAGGCCGAGTTTAGAGACGATTGCGCCTTCGGATTGGTCGTTAGTTTCGAATTTACCATCGGGATGGATTTGAATGATAGGGGAGGATTTTCTGATAATACCATCCTGACCTGCATAAACATTCCCTCCCCACCC
>NZ_CAWNQF010000150.1:0-1763 GCF_963876465.1 Xenorhabdus sp. KK7.4 | reverse complement strand
CAGACTGTGTAAAAACCCTTGATCACCTTTTGGTCTCAGTACGATGTACTTATGATCAATTGGTCTTAGCTACCGATCCAATTTCAAAGCCAAGTCCAGTATCATCAGATTGGTAAGCATAATCATGGAGATTCTGGCATGTCTCACCATATTACTGGTCAATCAAGGCATCAATCCACGCTCTTTCCAGAACTCATGGACGACTTTGTTAGCGAAGATAACCCAGTGCGAGTTATTGATGTCTTTGTTGAACATCTAGATTTACTCGACTTAGGTTTTGAAAGCCTGAATCCCAAGTCAACTGGCCGTCCTGGATATCATCCTGCCATGATGCTCAAGCTCTACATTTACGGTTATTTAAATCGAATTCAATCATCGCGACGGCTGGAGAAGGAATGCAACCGCAATGTCGAGTTAATGTGGCTGCTTGAACGTTTATCTCCCGACTTCAAAACGATTGCAAACTTCAGAAAGGATAATGGTAAGGGAATTAAAAACGTTTGCCGTAAATTCGTCGAGTTATGCCGACAACTCAACATGTTTGAAGATGCCGAGTTCGCTATTGATGGTAGTAAATTCAAAGCCGTCAATAATAAATCCAAAAACTACACCCCCAGTAAAGTGCAGTTTCATATCGAGCGAGTTGAAAAAAGTATCGAGAAATATTTAAGCCAGATGGATGCCAAAGATGAGAACGAAAAAGCGTCTGATCCGACCGTCGCAGCATCGAAATTAGCCTGGCTAAAGCAGCGCTTAGTTGAGCTAAAAGCACTCGAAAAACAAGTTAATGAGCATCCGGACAAACAGATATCACAGACGGATCCTGATGCCCGCTTGATGAAAACACACCACATGGAAAGACAAGTCTGCTACAACGTGCAAACGGCGGTCGATACAAAGCACCATCTCATCGTTTGCCACGACATCGTCATGACAACAGACCGAGGTCAACTGACATTAGTTGCCGGGCAAGTCCAAAAGGTTTTGGGGAAGAAATCGATTACAGTGTTAGCCGACAAAGGCTACTTCAGTCGAAATGATATCAAAGACGCGCATGATCAAGGCATCACGGCGAATGTGCCACAAATTGACACTTCAGGTTCGGAGAGTAAAGGCATTTTTAACAAGTCTCTCTTCAAGTACGACAACGGCAGTGATGTATACATTTGTCCGGCGGGTAAAAGGTTACAAAAGCGAATGAAGGTCATGGAGAAAGGTGTAGAACTGGATGTTTACTTCAACAATTTAGCGTGCAATAAATGTCCAATCCGATCTCAATGCACAACATCAAAGAAAGGTCCCCGTCGCATAAGACGATGGATACATGAATCGATTATTGATGACATGCAAAAACGGTTGGATGAGAATCCGAAATTCCCGGTGATAAGGAAACAGAGTGTTGAGCATCCGTTTGGCACGATAAAAATGTGGATGGGAGCGACTCACTTTTTGACTAAACGCCTCAAAAATGTGAGCACTGAAATCAGCCTCAGTGTTCTTTCTTACAACCTGAAACGTATGATGACCCTACTGGGAACTGTCGGTTTGATGGCGGCCATCAGTCTGAGCTAAGTGATAAAGTAAGCTTAGTTTCACCAAAAATCTGCCCCAAACGCTCAAGGCACGCTGCTTTTAAATGACTTCATATTACAAGCCACCAATCTGCATCAAAACATTGTGAATGCGATGAGCGCTAATCGGGTTGCTTAAATGCAACCCAAATCGATGTTTGTTGGATGAAATCACGGTTTTTACACAGTCTG
>NZ_CAWNQF010000149.1:0-1863 GCF_963876465.1 Xenorhabdus sp. KK7.4 | reverse complement strand
GTTTATTAATTACTAAACTTCATTCCATCAGCAAACAGGCAGGACGCCCACGAAGTAGCCGCTACCGGCGTAAGAAGAGGTAGATGATTTGCTCAGACAACACGGCACAGCAGCCGTTTAGGTGAAATGTTCAAAATCGAATTTACCGTTTCAGTTGTTATGAAGGAGGAGAACCGCAGCGCTCATTACGACCTGCCACGATTACCACTTGATAACAACTGGCTTTTATCCCAACACCAGGGGATGCCGTTAGCAAGAGACCAATCACCGTAGAGTGATGCTTGAAGAGGCAACTAAACCGGTCGTCAGCCTTGACCAGGGTAAAGCGACGCTGGACAGCGTAACCAGCATAGCTCCTTGACTGTGGGAGTGAAGGAAGCGCCGAAAGGCTGACAGCCCGGAAAGACGGGCAACTTATTACAGACGTAAAAAAACCCACCGAAGTGGGCTCTTTTACCCCGGATCGCCGACCAAAGCTACCGGGAGTTCTTGAGGCGGAGACCAATCCGCCAAAAGAGGCAAGACCAATGATTACTCATCGATCCACAATAATATATAGGAGTTGCTATGAAAGCACAACCTAACACACTGAATGTCACCCTCTACATCTATGCCAAAGAAGGGTTTGATAAACAGGTTGAATTCAACACCCTCACTTGCGCGCCTGCTAATACAACTTATTGGGGGGCGTTAATCCACCAGCAGGATGTGGAAATTACCCTTCCCTCTATCAATAAATCTGATCTCATCCATGCGCAGATCAGCGCACTCAAGGCTGAACAAGAAAAAGTGTTAGCCACCGCACAGCTCGAAGTGAACCGGATTGAAGACCATATCCAATCACTCTTATGTATTGAAGGTCAACCGGTTCCCGCTGCCGATATGGAACTGCCTTATTAGCCCCGGAGGAATGATGCAAAACATCAATGATGTTATTGAAATGATTCTGGACGCTGGCTTAACCGCTGTTGAACATGAAAACAACAGCGATTTCGTGGGAGGAATAACCCATATCTCCCTTCTTGGCGGGAAACGGCGGGTGGAATATTACCCAACTACGGGCATGGTTTATTCGAACCCGGTGAAGGCGCTTTATTCCACCGTCAGGTTGCCCAAAGCTGGCATCCGAAGAGCAATCAAACTGGCCAAAACAGGCAACTAACAAGAGGCAAGACCAATGAAAGTTTATATTTGTGTATTTGAGCCTACCCCGGAGGCTCAAAAGGATGGCGCTATCTCTTTAGCTATCGCGCTTGAGGCTAATTCAGTCAAAATGGCTAAAGCATTGGCCATTGTAAATTTAGGCGAAGCGTATCCCGATGATATGGATAAGTTTAACACCGATACACCTCTTGTTTGTGAAGATCGGGTTGGTTCCCCTCGCCCGCCTGTAGGTCAGTTTGATGAGCAATTTGCTGCTGAATATGAATTTGATGGCACAACGTGGAAAACCAAAACCATTAAACAGGATACCCGACATGATCTCGCCAATTTTGGCAAAGTTGCCACTATTGTTCGTGTTGCAGCCATTTTGTTATTCAACACCACTGAGCTGACAAATGGACAGATAACTGATGCAACTAAGTTTATTCATCAAGGAACAGATCAACCCAAACTGCGCAATATCGCCTACGGGTTAGGTGGCATCATAAAAACGTCATTAATGGATGCTGCACAGACACAGAAAATTGCCCTGGTCACTCAGGAACACTTTTCATCCGCAGAACATGTTGATCCAGAACAAGTGACCCAGTTCGGGGAACAGTGGCTGTCAGAGTCATATCAAAAACGCGAATTTAATCATAGCTACGCCACACTGGACTTAGAAATTGCCATGGCCTTACTGGATGGTGATTTTGACTG
>NZ_CAWNQF010000148.1:0-1883 GCF_963876465.1 Xenorhabdus sp. KK7.4 | reverse complement strand
CGCAAGGTGTTTTAACAAATCAAAAGGGGTTTTTATAGCTGCCTCATCGCTGAAAGCTCTACGGAACCCCCTGCCTAGCAGGGGGTTTTCTATATACAATAAAAAAGGCCACCGCAAGGTGGCTTTTTTCTTTGATACAAATCACATTCCTAATATTATCCTAATATCCATTCCTAATATTTTGGCAGCAAAATTGGCAGCAGTGATTTTTTCTTCTTGCGCGCTGATCGACAAAAAACAGTCGAAATTTATTTCTGATTGAATAGTCAACGTTGAAAACATAACAACGATATTGATGTTTTGAGTTGCAGGTATAATTTTAAATAACGCAGAGATTTGATTGATGGACGAAGAAAAATTAGAACTGGCATACATTCCTGCCTTGATCTTACTCCTTGTACATGCTCAGAATAAAAAAGGGACTCCTTTGACCAGAGAGGAAGTCGAAGATATTCGTGATAATGGTACATGTATAGTTTGCCCTGTTTCGGTAAACCAAGCTATGGATGAAAAAAGAGGTTACTCGGATATTAACCCGGATTATGTATGGGAAGAGTGGCAGGAGTACTTGAAGCAAGCACAGGACGAGTGAGGATTTATGGGCTTTAACGTACACATAACCCGCGTTGATCTGAATGATTATTACGATGACCCTGACCGATATTCTGACGAATCAGCCAATATTTCCATGCAAGAATGGATTGATTATATTAATCAGGATGACGAGATGAGACTCGATGGTTATGCTGAAGCGCTTTTCTCTAATGGCGAAACACTTATTTGTGTGGATGAAAGTATGGCTGTTTGGACTCAGCACCCAGATCAGTCGATAACAAGCTGGTTTTGGCTGGATGACGGAATGATTACCGCCAAGAATCCTGACAGCCATATGATAAAAAAAATGCACTCTATTGCCAAAACGCTAAATGCAAAAGTTCAAGGAGAGGACTGCTATGATATCGATAAGGAGGGAAAGCCTATTATTCCACCTGAAGGGCTTTCTTTCAGAGAATTAAAACCGTGGTGGAAATTTTGGTAATGACACACCGCTATTGCTCCCCATCCCTACTCAAGTAATTCAATATTCGCCACCTTCCTCTCTCTCAAATTCCACACCGAATTCTCTGGCAAGTACGTCATCAAGCGTTAATTAGTATCAATGTAAATCACATTCCTAATATAATGATAACAACCTTCCTGTATGCCTTCGCTTACCGAACTACAAAAAATTCTGACTTACATAATAAACTGAATTATAACGTTCAGAAATAGAATATCTATTCTGTTCTTTTTTACAGCTTCAGCGAGAAACCTCACTCACTATATAGAGATAATTTTTTGACAAAATATTCGACGTAACAGTAAACCTCATCTACAGTTTATAAATTGGTTTGCTGCTTTACTTTGTTAACGAAAACGTCAGTTGTATCTCGGATAAAGTTCACATTACCCAAATAAAAACTAAATATGGTGTGATATGAAGATTTTTGTTATTAATTTAGAAAAAGATATAGATCGCAAACTATCAATACAGGGTCAATTAGAAAAGGCAAACCTTGATGCCGAATTTATTACGGGTGTGTATGGGAGAGGATTATCTGATGAACAGCTCAAGAAAATTTGCCCAGACTTTAATAAAATATATCTAACCCTTGGTGAAGTTGGATGTTCAGTGAGTCACCTCAATGTCTATAAGAAAATGATAGATGAAGATATATCTATCTCTCTCATACTAAATAACTTTTCATAATAGTGGGACACTCGATTTACTTTCTCTGAAAGAGTCTATTTGCAGATTTTTTCAAGAATTTTTTCACATTACTGAGCAGTTGCCACATATACCGACAACAATGGTTACGTGTGACTGTTTCATGTAACGTGTG
>NZ_CAWNQF010000147.1:0-1982 GCF_963876465.1 Xenorhabdus sp. KK7.4 | reverse complement strand
ATTCTGCCGGCAGCAGAGCGCCAGCAGTTACTGGTGGATTTCAACGCCACGCAGGCCGATTTTCCGCCGCAGGCGCTGATCCATGACCTGTTTGAACAGCAGGTCGCCCGGACGCCCGATGCCCTTGCCGTCCTCTTTGAAGAACAGACGCTGAGCTATGCGGCCCTCAATCGGCGGGCCAATCAGCTGGCGCATTACCTGATTGAACTGGGGATCCAGCCGGATGATCGGGTGGCGATTTGTGTCGAACGCAGTGTAGAGATGGTGATTGGCTTACTGGCGATCCTCAAAGCGGGCGGCGCGTATGTGCCCCTTGACCCCACTTATCCGGCTGAGCGACTGGCGTATATGTTAGCCGATGCCGAACCGGTGGTGTTGCTGACGCAAACAACACTGGGCGACAGCGTTGGGGAGTTTGCATTACCGATGGTCAGACTGGATGATCTGCCCTCCCCCGTGCTGGCGAACCAGCCCGACACCAATCCGGTGGCCGCCATGCAGGGGCTCACTTCACGTCATCTGGCGTATGTGATTTATACCTCCGGCTCGACCGGCCAGCCGAAAGGGGTGATGAACAGCCACCGAGCCCTGTGCAACCGGCTGGTGTGGATGCAGAACACCTACCCACTGACGCCCGAAGATCGGGTGTTGCAGAAAACCCCGTTCAGTTTCGATGTCTCTGTCTGGGAGTTTTTCTGGCCGCTGCTGTATGGTGCCCGGCTGGTGATGGCCCGGCCGGAAGGCCATAAAGAGGTTGATTATCTCGTCCGGTTGATTGAACACACCGAAATCACCACCCTGCACTTTGTGCCGTCCATGTTGCAGCAATTTGTGCAGGGGGTTCAATCCCCGCACACCTTGCCCACCCTCCGGCGAGTCATCTGCAGCGGTGAAGCCCTGCCCGCCGAGTTGCAACAACGCTTTTTTTCTCGTTTTCATACGGAATTACACAATTTATATGGTCCGACGGAAGCCGCCATCGACGTTACTTATTGGGCTTGTCAGCGTGATGATAAACGCCATTTTGTGCCGATTGGCTCCCCGATTGCCAATACGCAACTGTATGTTTTGGATAAAGGGGGCAACCCTGTGCCCCTTGGTGTCAGGGGGGAAATCCATATCGGCGGCGTCGGTGTTGCCCGCGGTTACCTGAACCGACCGGCACTGACCGCCGAGCGCTTTATTGCCGATCCATTCTCCACTGAGCCTGATGCCCGCCTGTACAAAACCGGCGATCTGGGCCGCTGGCTGCCGGATGGCAGTCTCGAATACCTGGGCCGGCATGATTTTCAGGTGAAACTGCGCGGTTTCCGCATTGAATTAGGGGAAATAGAAGCCGGCCTGATGCAGTGTCCGGGTGTACAGGAAGCCGTGGTGATTGCCCGTGAGGCGAATAACGGCGAGCAACGGCTGGTCGCTTACGCAGTGCCACAGCCGGATGCCGCGCTGGACGCCGCCAGTCTGCGTGACCAGTTACATACCCGGCTGGCGGAATACATGATCCCCAGCGCCTTTGTGGTGTTAGAGACCTTCCCGCTGACCCCCAATGGCAAGTTGGATCGTCAGGCCCTGCCCGACCCGGACTTATCTGCCGTGATCACCCGGGACTATGCGGCCCCCGTCGGAGAGGTGGAAACTGCGTTAGCCGACCTCTGGCAGGAGTTACTGAAACTGGACCGGGTCGGTCGTCACGACCATTTCTTTGAACTGGGCGGCCATTCCCTGATGGCCCTCAGCCTGATTGAACAGCTACGCCGGCGGGGATATGTACTGGAAGTGCGTAGTGTGTTCGCCACACCCACACTGGCGGAGATGGCGCAGGCGATACCGGCCCGGCAGGAGACGCCGGATGATGGGGTGCCACCCAACCGCATTCCTGACGGTTGCACACACGTCACGCCCGATATGTTGCCACTGGTGACCCTGTCACAGACTGATATTGACACCATTGCGGCGGCCGTGACCGGCGGCCATGCCAATGT
>NZ_CAWNQF010000146.1:0-2038 GCF_963876465.1 Xenorhabdus sp. KK7.4 | reverse complement strand
AATTGAAGCAGGCCTGATGCAGTGCCCGGGTGTACAGGAGGCTGTCGTGATAGCCCGTGAAGACGCTGAAGGGGATACCCGTCTGGTGGCCTATCTCTGTGCTGAAGCGGGTACGGAGCTGGTGCCGGTTGATCTGCGCCGACAACTGGCACAACATCTGGCGGAGTATATGATCCCCAGCGCCTTTGTCATGCTGGATACCTTCCCGCTGACCCCTAATGGCAAGCTCGACCGCAAGGCCCTGCCCGCGCCGGATTTATACGCCGTGATCACCCGGGATTATGAAGCACCGATCGGTGACGTGGAAATTGCACTGGCACAAATCTGGCAGGAGTTACTGGGGCTGGAACGGGTCGGCCGTCACGACCATTTCTTTGAACTGGGCGGGCATTCCTTGATTGCTGTCAGCCTGATAGAACAGTTACGCAGCCGGGAATATTTACTGGAGGTGCGTAGTATTTTTGCCACCCCGTTGCTTTCAGAGATGGCGCAGGCGATACAGGCCCGGCAAGATTCGCCGGATATGCTTGTCCCACCCAATCGTATCCCTGACGATTGCACACATATTACCCCCGATATGCTGCCGTTGGTGACGCTGTCACACACTGAGATTGATTCGATTGCCGCAACTGTGACAGGTGGCGTGGCTAATGTACAGGATATCTATCCGCTGGCGCCGTTACAGGCCGGTATCCTGTTCCATCATCAGTTACAGGAGCACGAAGATGCTTATCTGTTAAACAGCCTGCTCGCCTTTGATACCCGAGCACGTCGGGAAACTTTCCTGGGGGCCCTGCAACAGGTCATCGACCGCCATGATATTCTGCGCACGGCGTTTTGCTGGCAGGGGCTGAGCCAGCCGGTACAGGTGGTCTGGCGGCAGGCGAAACTGCCTGTGACGCCCTTTGTGCCCACGTCGGCAGACAATATCCCGACACAACTACGGGCCAGTATCGCCCCCCGGATGGCTATCAGTCAGGCCCCGTTGTTCGCTGCCAGTACGGCTTATGACGCCGACAGCGGGGAATGGCTGCTGGCCCTCAGTTATCACCATCTGGTCAGCGACCATATGACGCTGGCGCTGATAGTGGCGGAAATTCAACAGCTATTACAGGGACAGGCGGACACGCTGTCTCCCCCCTTGCCGTACCGCAATTTTATTGCCCAGACCCTGCGCGTACCGGCCTCAGTCCATGAAGCATATTTCCGGGAACGGCTGGCCGGGATTGATGAACCGACTGCGCCGTTTGGCCTGCTCAATGTTCAGGGGGATGGCACCGATGTGCAGGAAGCCCGTATACCGCTGGATAGCGATTTGGCACAAACGGTCCGTATGCAAGCCCGCCAGCGGGGTATCAGTCCCAGTGTGCTGTTCCATGTGGCCTGTGCGCAGGTACTGGCCCACACCAGTGGGCGTGATGACGTGGTGTTCGGCACCGTATTACTGGGGAGGATGCAAGGCACGACCAACGTGAGTCAGGTGATGGGGATGTTTATCAATACCCTGCCGATCCGGATAGCCCTGAAAACTCTCAGTGTATCGGCGGTAATACAGCGCACCGCGCAGGATTTGGCTGCCTTACTGGCGCATGAACAGGCCCCACTGGCGCTGGCGCAACGGTGCAGCAGCGTGATCCCGCCCTTACCCCTGTTCAGTGTGCTGTTCAACTACCGCCACAGCCCGTTAGACGCAGCGGAAAATGCTGGCTGGAAGGGGATACGTGAGTTGGCGGCGGAGGAGCGGACGAACTACCCCATCACCCTCTCCGTGGATGATCACGGAAACGACTTCACGCTGACCGTCCAAACTGCGGACGGCATGGATCCTGTTCGGCTAGTCCATTATCTGCACACTGCCCTTGACCAGTTAATTCATGCCCTGATAACCAACGCTCAGCAACCGGTGCTCAGCTTATCCATTCTGCCGGCAGCAGAACGTCAGCAGATCCTGGTGGATTTCAATGCCACACAAGCTGATTTTCCGCAGCATGCCCTTATTCACGAACTGGTTGAGCAACAGGTTGTGCTGACGCCAGAG
>NZ_CAWNQF010000145.1:0-2157 GCF_963876465.1 Xenorhabdus sp. KK7.4 | reverse complement strand
TTAATTCCATCCCCTGATACTTGTTTATAACCATCTCCAAACTCAACCGTTTTAATTCGATGCTTAAATTCACCACTGGGAGAATCCTGAATTTGAGTTTTCCACTGAAATACGTCAACTGCCATATGAACTCCTATAAAGGAAAAAACCGCACTCGGCGGCCTTAGAAATGAAAAACCCGCCGAAGCGGGTTAGTTAATGTCCAATCGTTTCATATATTTTATATACCGCAAAAAACAAGCTAGGCAGACCTAAAATCCAGAGAATGATGCTTAAGCGCATATCCTTCAATTTGCCATCAAAAGCAACTTTTTGCTTGTCCATGGAAGATTTTAGTTCAACGCCTTGTAAAGCTATTGCGGATTCAAGCTTATTCGACTGCAAAGCCAGTGCTGCCTCAAGTCTACTCGACTGCAAGGCGATAGTTGACTCTAATTTAGATGTTTGTAAGTCAATCTTGCTATCCAGCTTTAGCATCGTTTCATTTAAGCGAGACAAGGTAGACTCCATGGAATCAACTCTTGTCTCTAGCTTTTCTATGCGAGCGTCCATATCTACCTCTATTGCATTATTGGTTGATTCAATTTTAGCACCAGCTGATCACATAATCACCAAATAATGCCATCCGTGGCTTGAGATTAAAGCGCGTTATCCGGCATTGATACCATTTTATCAATGTAATAACCGTATAATTTAGCTACCCCTTGGATAATTCCTTCTGGTGTATCCATCCTATTTGTAAGCCTATCTACTTGATTGGAATGGTTATCGTAAATTTCCAGTTTAACGGTGTATCTAACTTGCTGAGATACAGGCAAGCCCTCTTTACCTAAGAACTCACCCTCAATCACTTTAGTTGCCAGATACGCTATCGCAGACGGAAGCTGGTCATGACTTAGTTCGTCAATATGGTTGACCCCAAACTCACGATGAACCATTTGGAATAACGTTCTATCACTGATGCCATATTTACCCATTAGGGTATTAACCAGTCCACGTAAGGGAGTGCGATCATAGGTTGTGGTTTTGGAGACGTCTAAACTACTTTCCTCAACCTCGCGGTCCAGTATATCCAATGCCCATTTACGGAACTCTTTAGCAACACTCGTCTTTGAGAACATAGCAATTAGGTGGGCACCCCTAAGAGAAAAAACGCGTACCTTTTTTTGTAAGTTTTCATCGTAACCTTTTGATTTATTCGAGACCCTCAATTTGAGGGTCTCGGTCATCGCTGAGGTGAACTCATCAGAGTTACGCTCATAAATCTGAGTAACCGCATCTGATTTTTTGTATTCAAGCGCTTTCGCCAACTCAACAGCAGTGAACCAAATTTGAGTGGAGCGATATACAGGATTTAAAACTCTGTCACGAAAAACTAATTGTTTCGTGTTATGTAATTCATTAAGTTGTATACTGAACATGTCAGTTTTCTCCAAGATTTCTGGCAATTTCGAAGCCCTAACTATCCCCACGATGGTTGGGGCTTCACCACTATGAACTAACCTTACTTTATTATTACTCTCTAAATAAAATGTCTTCGATTATGTTCCAATTTTGGGACAGAAGTCGAATAATCAGCTAGTTATACTCGTAATACGAGTAAAATATATTTATTTCCTATTTTATACTCTCGATTGTCCAATCATCATTGATGAGCTTGGTGTTGCCTATCTATAAAAATCACGAAAGTAAATAATCATTTGTTACATCTATAATAAAAAGCAATAACCCTTTGTAAAGTTTGCATCAAAATTTTATCCCAAAACTTGGAAGGCACTCATAAAAGCTAAAATGCCACTTAATTCCCCATTAAAAAGAAATAAACACAATTAAAAAACTTGACATGGCATTAAATTAGCTTTTTATCTTGTATTTTACAATAAATAAAATAAATAAAAATTTTCAATTAATTGCATTATATGCTATGTAAAAGAATAATATTCTATAAACAAGTCTCATTTAAAAATAATGAACTTATAATTATCTTATAATGATAATACGCAATTAATACCTCTTTTGATTTCTATAAAACAGCATATTTTATTTTACATAAAATTAGCCTTCCGTGGCTTCAAGTTCTTAATAACTACTTGCTTGTGATTGAAAACCTAGCCATCTTGGGATGATACCACTGTGAACCACGCTGTTCAGCCTCTG
>NZ_CAWNQF010000144.1:110114-175332 GCF_963876465.1 Xenorhabdus sp. KK7.4 | reverse complement strand
TTCGAAATCCAGGGCGGCATCGACTTGACGGACTAAATGATGTTGAGGCACAAGCGCATCGAGCGAGAGTGTTTCGGGCGGGAAAGTCTGGGGAGGGGGTATTCTTAACATGGCGGCAAGCTCCGTCGGGTGAACGGAATTTGATTAAATCAAAGTGCCGGATAAAAAACCAGCACTTTGTCAGTAATCTGTAACCCCCTAACGGGGGTTTTTTTATTGGAATAATTTTATGAATACATTGCGAAACGTGCGACTTTCTGGCGTGCTCGGCTCTCAATTTGGGCGCGAATATCAACTGGCTGTCTCTTCACCTCAGGAAGCTATTCGGGCCTTGTCTGTGCTGGTTGACGGTTTTGAAAAATACCTCTTAAAGGGGGCACCGAACCGCGGCATACCTGCAATGTGTATATCCAGTCACAGGAAGAGGCATGGACGGTACTGCGGGATATTGCCGGTATCTTCCGGGGGATGACCTACTGGGCAAACAATAACATGAACGTGCTGGCGGATATGCCCCGGGATGTGGATTATCTCTACACTCGCGCCAACGTGCGTGACGGTAAGTTTGTCTACAGCAGCGCCAGTGAAAAGACCCATTATTCTACCGCGATGGTGAGCTGGTCAGATCCGCAGAACGGCTATCAGGATGCGGTGGAACCGGTCTTCGACCACCGATTGATACGTCGTTTTCAGGTCAGGCAGGCCGATGTGACCGCGATTGGTTGTACCCGCCAGAGTGAAGCCATTCGACGCGGTAAATGGATATTACACACCAACGAGTATGATCGGATGGTCAGCTTTACCGTGGGGCTGGACGGCAAAATTCCCTTGCCCGGCTATGTTATCGGAGTAGCCGATGAAATGCTGGCAGGTCGGGTGCTGGGCGGTCGTCTTCATGGTGCAGGCGGGCGCAATATCACTTTAGACAGAGTATCGTCGGCAAAAGTGGGGGAACGGCTGATTCTGAACCTCCCTTCGGGCAAGGCAGAAGGTCGCACCATTCAGGCGGTCAACGGCACCGTGATCACGGTCACGACGGCCTATTCTGAAACGCCGATTGCCGAGTCCGTCTGGGCCATTGATGCCACCGATTTAACCATTCAGCTATTCCGGGTTACCGGCATTAAAGAAGGGGATGACGGTGTTTCGTTTGACATTACCGCCATTGAGCACAACCCGGATAAATACGCGCACATTGATACCGGCATTCGCATGGATGAACGCCCTATTTCCCTTATTCCGCCGGGGGTACAATCGCCGCCGAAAAATGTCGTTATCAGCAGTGATTCGGTGGTTCATCAGGGCATTGCGATCACCACCCTGCGGGTGACGTGGAACGCGGCAGAAAGTGCCATTGCCTATGAAGCCGAATGGCGACGGGATAACGGTAACTGGATAGCGGCTCCGCGCACGTCAACACAGGGCTTTGAGGTGCCGAACATCTACGCCGGACGTTATCAGGCACGGGTACGGGCCATTAATGCCGCGGAAATCTCCAGCCTGTGGGCGAATGCACCGGAAACGCACCTGAAGGGCAAAGCCGGGGAGCCACCTGCGCCGTTAGGCTTTAAAGCCACGCCGATTGTGTTCGGGATCCAGTTAGACTGGGGCTTTGCCCCTCATACGGACGATACGCTGAAAACCGAAATCCAGTACAGCCCGACGAGTGATGGCGAGGGACTGATGTTACTGGCCGACATTCCCTATCCACAAAAGACCTATGTCATGCAGGGACTGGCCGCCGGCGTCGCGTTCTATTTCCGTGCCCGACTGGTGGATAAATCCGGCAATCCCTCCCCGTGGACCGACTTTCTGCGAGGGGAGTCCTCCACGGATGCCAGCTGGATTACTGACGCCGTCGGTGATCAGCTGATGACAGCCGAGGCCGGAAAGCGGTTACAGGCACAACTGGATTATCAGGCGGAAGCGGACCTGATTAATGGGGTCGCTATTCAACAGAATAGTTTTGAGCTGATGGCAAGGGATGGAGAAAACAAGGCCGAAATCCGGCGACTTGACCGGGTGTTTGCTGACCGTGAAGTGGCCTGGGCGCAATCCATTAAAGAAGTGAAATCCAGCGTCGGAGAGATCGCTCTTCCATTCAGGAAAACCAGAAATCCATCAATAAATTAGACTTGTCATTTGCAGAGAGCGAACAGCGTGTTCAGGCGCAACTAAAAGATCAGCAGGCGATCATCAGCACCAAAATGCAAGCCGAGTTTAATCAGCCCGGCAATGGTTACGCTATTCATAGCGTGAATATCACTCTTAAGCACAATGGGGTGAAATATAACGCCGGGGGTATGGTGATTAGTGGCGAGATTAAAAACGGTCAACTGGAATCCTATATTGGGTTTTCTGCGAATAACTTTGCGTTTTATAACCCCGCTAACGGGAAAATGGAGCCGTTTATGGTCGCCAAAAATGGTCAGTTATTTGTACAGGATGCCTTTATCGATATGGCGAATATTCGCAAGCTGGTTGTCGGGGATGAAATTAAATCCGCTAACTTCGATCCCCGGAACAGAACCGGCTTCAGGCTGGATATGCGCACGGGGGAAATGACCAGTTATGGTCAGGGTTCAGGCGGTTACTGGGTGGAAACCAACAACCTGAAGCAATTGTTTGACAGTCGCGGCCGGTTACGTATCCGAATGGGGTTTTGGTAATGGAGATGGGATTAGAGATTTATGACGAGCAGGGGCGGGTGATTATCACCACGAATAATATTATTCCGCGTTTTCTCGGGACGCATATGATCCCGCTGAACAAAACTGGCAGTCTGTATTTGCCGGGCCTGAGCGAGGGCGGCAATGTCACTGCCCGGTTCTTTCTGCGTATGCGCAGTTCCGGGGGCTCCGGGATTCAGATTGCCCAGCTCAGCAATGAGTTCACCACGTTCAGCGTTTCCGGCAGTACCTTCAGTTATACGAGATTACTATCGTCTGAGATAGATACATCTGGCTTTTTGTCTTGCATATTCATTCCCTCATCTAATCAACAATACACATTGCTAAATAACATGAAGGCGGTGGGAGACTTCTCCGCCGGTGAACATCAATAAAAGGGTTCATCAATACGGGAAAGTACGGCTTGACTAAAATTTGATAGGCAGCATGTTTTGTGGGCAGGATGACATAAAATGACAGGCGGGGAATTAATAGAATTTGTCAGATGTCTGATAAGACTTAGTATTCTAAAAGCGGGATTTTTATAATTTGTAACTCATTGATTTATATAATTTCTGTCACCATGCGTGAAATGAGAAAAATCAACCACTTATCTAAATGGGATAATTCTCCCCTTTTAACCTATTAATTATTCCGTGGTCCTCACTTTGGCTGATGGGTATACGAAAATTTTCGGATACCTCTGCAACTCATTGATTTGTCCATTCATCCTCACTTTGTCTCAATCCTTCCGTTTCAAACGGAGCGATTGACTCACCAGTATAAAAGTAAATTTTATGTACAACGCTATGTACGTTTTGTGTTTGTACATAAATAAGTTTATGTATGTAAATTTTATATTTATTTTATTGTTTTTATTTAATTTATTTAAAATTATCTTATTTGAGGATGAAAATAGTCACAACGCATTTTTAACAAAACTCACATAATTACTGCTATTACATGTTAGTTTAACCTAACATTAATCCATACTATTTGGATGGTAATAGGAGGTAACATGAAGATAAAACAATTCATCCATCGTGCAGGGTTATTGAATGTGGCCGTTGCACTTTCTTTTGCGTTTACAACTGCTGTATCAGCTGCTGAAAATGACCATGTCGCTAAATTTGTTTCCTGCAAAAATCTGACTAAAGATCAAATAGCCGCACAAGTTAAACAAGATTTCCTGCAAAATCGTCTTAATCACTGGGATAAGGATAGGAAACAGTTAGGTACTGCAAAACCCGTAGCATGGGTAAATGTCAACGATATTACTGGTGATAAAGACGCATTGCAGGTTCCGTTAGTTGTCAGGGGCACTAAAAATGACAAAAGCTATAATGTCACAATCGATTGCCAGAAAGAGACTATCAGCTATAGTGAAATCCGGTAATTAAAGAGTCATGATAGCTTCACATGTGTTCGGGATACTGGAAACGTATCCCTTTTTATGCCTTTCGTCTTTCAAGTTACCTATTTGTTGGTTACGCTCTCTTATTCCTACCACATAATGAGTTATGCTTCCGGGGGATCAATTAAAGGCTCTTGCTTCCCAATGGAGCCACTTTTGGTTGCTTCGGCAACTTTGTCACTCTCTTACTGGCGGACACAATTTGGAACCCAGTGGATGTATCTGATTGAGAGGTCTCTATGACGGAATTACGGAAACTTTATCCGGCTTATGATGCATATAAGACTGGCTATCTGGATACCGGAGACGGGCACCAGATTTACTGGGAACTGTGCGGTAATCCCAAAGGTAAACCTGCGGTATTTATTCACGGAGGACCGGGCGGAGAAATAGCCCACTATCATCGGCAGCTATTCAACCCTGAACATTACCATGTCATGCTATTTGACCAGCGTGGTTGTGGGCGTTCTAAGCCTCATGCAAGCCTTGAGAATAATACAACCTGGCATCTGGTCGATGATATTGAACGCTTACGTACACTAATGGGCGTTGATAATTGGCTGGTTTTTGGTGGTTCATGGGGTTCAACATTATCTCTGGCTTATGCCCAGAAACATCCCCATGCTGTATCAGAGCTGGTATTAAGGGGAATATTCCTACTCCGGCCTCAGGAATTGCAATGGTATTATCAGGAAGGTGCTTCCCGATTTTTTCCGGAAAAATGGGAGCGTATATTATCCATTCTTTCTGAAGAAGAGAGCGAAGATGTGATTAGTGCTTATCGGAAACGTCTGACAAGTAGTGATCCTGCCGTACAGTTGGAAGCCGCTCAACTATGGAGTACCTGGGAAGGTGAAACTATCACACTGTTACCTTCTGAACATGCAGATTCATTTGCAGAAGAACAGTTTGCTCTGGCAATTGCACGTATTGAAAATCATTATTTTATCCATAACGGTTTTATGGATGAGACGCAGCAACTATTAGATAATATTGATGCTATCAGACATATTCCAGCAGTCATTATTCATGGACGCTATGATATGGCATGTCAGGTACAGAATGCCTGGGATCTGGCAAAAGCATGGCCAGAAGCTGAACTTCATATTATTGAAGGAGCAGGTCACTCTTTTGATGAACCGGGTATTTTGCATCAGTTAATCAAGGCAACGGATAAGTTTGTTGGAAAGTAGATGAGGTAACCACTTGCTTACGCAGTGGTTACTTTTTACTATTTTTTAGTTGCTATTTTTTAACGGCTTTTGGGCTCGTAAGGTAAACGTGATAAAGACCTTGATTGCTGACGGTAATGCCTCAATCGCTGCTGAAAATATTCCCTCAGATGTTGTGGCTGAGTTTGTTCAACATTATCCGGAATGACAGGCATATTATAACGCTCTTTAAATGCAACTCCTGATGCCGCTAAATCAGTGTTGACTTTGTCCATCTCATCTTTTGATAGTCTGGCTAAATTATGCTCTATCATATTGTCTCCCAAAAATACTATGTATACCTCTTACCGCTCAAGTTGATTCTTGAAATCTATAAGATATATCTTCAGGAGATAAAATTAATGGAGTCTCGTTCATTTAGCAAGCTGTTATTTGAATAAAAAACACTCGAGTAAAGATTAATAATATCAATTATCATTTCTATTAAATTGGTTTTATTTTAATAAATATTTAATCAAATAAAATTGATTATTATTTCCTTATATTTAATGAGATTTATTCTTGTTAAAGAATGAACATAAATCATTAATTATCAATTTGTTACTTATTTTTAATTTATTTTTGTTTTATTGGTTTTTAATAGGCATAATATGCTCCAGTTAATTAATCATCAGGAGATTGGGCTAATGTTGAAACAAGAAATGATCACGAAATTAAATGAGCAATTAAATCTAGAATTTTATTCTGCTAATTTATATCTGCAAATGAGTGCATGGTGTAGTGATAAAGGGTACGAAGGAGCGGCAGCATTTCTGAGAGCCCATTCACAGGAAGAAATGCAGCATATGCAACGCTTATTTGATTATCTGGGCGATACAGGAGCAATGCCTGTACTGGGCGCGATTCAGGCTCCACCCGTTGAATTCAGTTCCATTTCTGATGTATTCAATCAGACCTATGAGCATGAAAAACTGATCACTGAAGAGATTAATAAACTGGCCCACCTGGCGATGACCACTCAGGATTATTCTACTTTTAACTTCTTACAGTGGTATGTTTCTGAACAGCATGAAGAAGAGAAGTTATTCAAATCTATTCTGGATAAACTGGGTATGGTGGGTGAAAGTGGTAAATCTTTATTCTTACTGGATAAGGATTTGAAAGGGTTATCTGTTCCTGCACATGCAGCCCACGCCTGAAAAGAGTTTATAATAAACTAGTCTCTATCTGTCTGATGGATTTTTGGACCGTGATTTTTGTTTTTTGACTATGTCAATCAGGAGTCACGGTTTTTTCGTTTTATTTTCCACTATTGTTTTTGCGTGGTGCTTCACAGGTCCGGCCTTTTACCACAGATTAAACTTGTCTTTTGATATAGAATCCTCTCAATTATAAAATTCTTCTTTATATTAAAGGGTTATATATTTATGACTATTTTTAGCATTCGCTCATTCTGGACTAAATTATCTGCCTTGGTTGTTTTGTTTGTTGGTATATCCTGCCAACAGGCTTTAGCGCATGCCCACTTAAAAGATCAAACTCCGGCTGAAAATACAACGGTTGAAGCTGCACCACAAGCTATAACCCTGAGTTTTTCAGAACGCATTGAACTCGGATTCAGCAAAGTAAAATTAATTGGTCCGGAAAAACAAGAAATTAGAACAGGAAAACTGGAGCTTGATCCAGAAACTAAAACCAAATTGATTCTGCCGGTTGAAGCCAAACTTTCTGCCGGAGAATATCGCGTTGATTGGAGTGTGTTGTCAGTCGATGGCCATAAAACAAAAGGTGTCTATAACTTTACCGTAAGATAATGATTTCACTCGAGGCATTATACGTACTCTGCCGTTTTTTCCACTTTGTGGTTGTAATGCTAATGTTCGGGCTTAGTCTGTTCATTACTTTACTTGCATCAGGCCACTTTTCAGTATTGATTAGAAAACGGCTGAAGTCTGCTTTAGGGATTAGTACTGCTCTGGCTTTTATTACTTCAATCGTCTGGTTTATTGTACAGGCCGGGCTGATGGGAGATGGCTGGCACGATGCTTACCAGCCTGAAATATGGCAGGCCGTATTAGGGACCGCTTTTGGCAAGGTATGGCAGTGGCAATTGTTGGTTGCAACACTTACTGTGATGGGGATACTTTTTTTACGTACTAATGCCGGTAGTTCACAAGTAAAGCACTTTTTATTATTAGGCTGCTCTGTTGTTTTGCTTTCAAGCCATGCCTTCATTGGGCATGCCGCTATGTATGAAGGGGAACTTGGTCAACTGCTTCAACTAAATCAGGTTGTCCACTTACTCAGTGCAGGTTATTGGTTTGGTGGATTATGGCCGTTTTTGCTGTGCTTGCAATTTTTACGTCTGAAAGGTGGTGCCGGCTTGAATCCAACTCCTGATAAGGTGGGGTATGGAGGCACGGAGAATCGTCTTTATGATGAAAGTGTTGCTGCGATGAGACGATTTTCTAATTATGGGCATCTGGCCGTTTTTTTGGTAATTGCCACAGGTATTGTCAGTAGCATCATTTTAATTCCGGGCTGGCCGTCGCTTGATGTCCCGATCTCCGAATACCAATCAATGTTATGGCTAAAAATAATATTGGTCACAATTATGGTTCTCTTAGCCTTAATCAATCGTTATATCCTAGTGCCTAAATTAAAGCAAAAAGGGCGCTATGAATTGCTAATGATCAACAGTTGGCTGGAAATCATTCTGGGAACAGCTGCCCTGCTATGCGTTGCTATTTTTGCAACAGAACCTCCTGTGTGATCCTTATTTACATGCGGCATATTCCATTTTGGTCGGCTTAGCTATTTTTCAACTGTATTTCGTGTTAAATGCATAAGCGCAGAGTTTCTGCGCTGCCATTTCCCTGAAAGTATGGTGTAGTGCAGTTAAGTGTATTGGTTATGGTAATGAGTGTAGTCTTAGCTATATAAACAGGGAAAAGGGCGTTAGAATTCGGGTTGTGTATTTATCTGGGGAATAACAATGAAACGAGTATTTTGTGTTTTATCTTTTTTGTTTTTTTCTTTTCAGGGGATAGCGGCTCCAATACAAACTGTAAGTAAATTACAGTTTGGTAAGCAGTGGGCTTTCACCCGTGAAGAGGTTATGCTTGATTGCCGTTCAGGAGGTGCATTGTTCGTGATCAACCCCAGTACGCTTATGCAATATCCACTTAATGAACGAGCAGAAGAACTTGTGCAAGCGCATCAGGTGATTGCAACACCGTTAAGTACAATACTTCTGGATGATCCCGAGGATAATAATCAAAAAATGAGTATTAAACCATTTCAAAAGGCAGCTATGTCTTTATGTGATTATAAATCAGGTGATAAAAAAGATAAGTGATTTTTATTGTTAATATGAATGAAATGTCAATTAATGTGCTAATAAATTAACCAAAATTGGTAAATTACCATGTGTCAACTACTCTTTAAGAGGTAAGTTGTTCTACGTCTCAATGGCATTTTAGCGCACGGCTCTCTAACAGAGCCATTTTCCCTAGGCCGAGTAGAGGAATGAGCTCGGCCTTTTTTTATTATGCTTACCATAATTAGTGAATAATTTTACTCTTTTTTCACAGGTTCATGTTTTTCCTAATTTGTATAATTTGTTCAGTAGACTTTGAATGGCAATAATGTAGTGACAAACAAACACAAAAAAATTGCAATAAACAACCATTCGTCGGTAGAGAGAATATTGGATAATAATTTGAACAGGAACACGGTTTGGACTGCAAATCAGGTAGTTTTATAATATAAGCTGTGATAACTAACTGAATTTTAAAAGTGAATACTGGTAAAATTCTCGAAAGAAAATTCTAATTCTGTGCTTCGGGCTTTAAGCTGGGACAGCGAATACAAGGGATAGTAGAAAATTTATCGGAGTGACTGATATCTTTAATAAGAATCTCTGTTCGTTAATTTATTGTTGTTCATTTGTTGTGCTTGACTACTTTGTATAGGTGTATATGGATAAGTATAAACTCTATGAAAATTTATCAGATAGCTTGATGGCATTATTATCAGGCGAGTATAACCTGATCGCGTCTCTTGCAAATACAAGTTCATTGTTATATGAACATTTGGATAATGTTAATTGGGTTGGCTTTTACTTGGTAGATGGTGATACCCTAGTTTTAGGGCCATTTCAGGGCAAAATTGCTTGTGTTCGTATTCCTATAGGGAAAGGGGTATGTGGAACCGCTGTAGAAAAGAATAGTATTCAGCGTATTTCTGATGTGCATGCTTTTCCCGGTCATATAGCCTGTGATGCCAATAGTAATGCTGAAATTGTCCTTCCTTTGGAAATTAATGGGCAAGTTATTGGCGTTCTCGATATCGACAGCACGGTTTTTGACCGGTTCGATGAATACGATGAACATGGCTTGAAAGCCCTTGTTAGCAGGCTTTGTGAGCATTTGGGGCAATGTGTTGTGCCAAAATATCTGCAACAGAATGTAACTTAACTTATGTATGACGTGGCATTTATCGGCAACACCATTATAATGTCGCCTGTTCATGCCTGCGCTGGTTGGCAAAACCGTTGTAATCAGGAAATTTCATGGAAAATCAACCTAAGTTGAACAGTAGTAAAGAAGTCATTGCTTTTTTGGCTGATCGTTTCCCGTTATGTTTCGCCGCAGAAGGTGAAGCACGTCCTTTGAAAATCGGGATCTTTCAGGATATCGTTGAACGCATTCAGGGCGAAGAGTGTTTAAGTAAAACACAACTCCGTTCTGCTCTGCGCTTGTATACTTCCAGTTGGCGTTACCTTTATGGTGTAAAAGAAGGTGCTCAACGTGTTGACCTTGACGGTAATGCATGTGGTGAGCTGGAAGCTGAGCATATTGAACATGCGCGCCAGCAGTTAGCGGAAGCTAAAGCTCGTGTACAGGCTCAACGGGCTGAGCAACGTGCCAAAAAACGTGAAACAGAAAACGTATCTGACAAGAAAAGCGAACGTCCTGTGAATAAAAAGGCTGCGCCTCGTCGCCGTCCGGAAGCAGGTAAAAAGGATGAAAAACGTCCATCCCGTTCGCAAGAGCGCCCGCAGCAATCGCGTAAACCAGCAGATAAAACTAGCAAAAAAATTGCACAACCTGAGTTAACCTCAGTTACAGATGTATCCTCTTTGAAAGTCGGGCAGACGATCAAAGTGAATGTAGGGAAAAGCCTAATGGATGCTTCTGTGCTGGAAATTGCGAAAGATGGTGTAAGAGTGCAGTTACCTACTGGTCTGGCAATGATTGTACGCGCAGAACACTTAAAGTTCTGATACGGAGGCCAACTTGGGCATGAACAAACTCATTACTTTGGCTTTCGTTTTAGGGCTATCATTTTTTGGTACAGGGTATGCAGATACTGTCAATGATGGTGCTGCTCGTAGTAATACTTCTGTACCTGTTACCGGAACAACAGTTGGGAATAATCAGCTTACTGTTACTATAAATCAGCTACCCGATCTAAAACCGGAACCACAACATGCGACAGTAAGTAAACGGGTTGTTTCCCGTTTTCTCAGTTCTCACTACCGACATTTCAATCTTGATGCCGATTTCTCAGGCAAGATCTTTGACCGTTACTTAAATATGCTCGATTATGGGCATAATATTTTTTTGGCATCAGATATCGCGCAATTTGCTACACAAAAAGGGCTTTTGGGTAAAGAGCTTGAGAATGGTGATTTACATCTTCCATATGCGTTATTTAACTTACAGCAAAAACGTCGTTTTGAACGCTATCAATATGCTCTTTCCACGTTAGAGAAGCCTATCCGCTTAGATGGAAATGATAAGCTAGAGACTGAACGTGATAAAGCACCGTGGCCTGCGAGTGTTGAAGAATTAAATAATCTTTGGGATGCAAAGATTAAGTCAGATTGGATAAATCTTAAACTGTCAGGGAAAAATGACAAAGAGATCAAGGAAACGCTGACAAAACGTTATAGGACTTTGCTGAAACATTTGACTCAGAGTAAAAGTGAAGATGTTTTTCAAATCATAATGATGGCTTTTGCTCGTGAAATAGATCCTCATACCAGTTATCTTTCACCTCGTAATACAGAGCAGTTTAATTCAGAGATGAGCCTTTCACTTGAAGGGATCGGTGCTGTTTTACAATATGATGATGAATACGTAACCGTCCGCTCACTAGTAGCAGGGGGACCGGCAGCCAAAAGTAATTTGCTCAAAGTCGGAGATAAAATTATTGGGGTAGGGCAGGCAGGTAAACCTATTGTAGATGTTGTTGGCTGGCGCTTGGAAGATGTTGTAGCTCTGATCAAGGGGCCAAAAGGCAGTAAAGTCCGCCTTGAAATTATTCCAAGTGCGAAAGGGGCAAAAAATCATATTATTACGTTAACTCGTGAAAATATTCGCCTTGAAGACAACGCAGTTAAAATGTCAGTTAAAACTGTTGGTAAAGAAAAAGTGGGGGTTCTTGATATTCCCAGTTTTTATGTTGGTTTGACTAATGATGTAAAAGTACAACTGCAAAAACTAACGAAGCAAAATGTTTCGGCCATTGTTATTGATTTACGTGGTAATGGCGGTGGCGCGCTGACAGAAGCTGTTTCACTTTCTGGTTTATTCATCACAACTGGTCCGGTTGTACAAATCCGAGATAATACAGGGCGGATTAAAGAGGATTCAGATACTGATGAAGCGATATATTATAAAGGCCCTTTGGTTGTTTTAGTTGATAATTTAAGTGCTTCTGCATCTGAAATTTTTGCGGCTGCTATGCAAGATTACGGTCGTGGATTAATTGTTGGTGAGCCGACCTTTGGTAAAGGGACAGTTCAACAGTATCGTTCCCTGAACCGCATTTATGATCAAATGCTCAGTCCTGACTGGCCAGCAATTGGTTCAGTGCAATATACCATTCAGAAGTTTTACCGGATAAATGGTGGTAGTACTCAGCTTAAAGGTGTGACACCTGATATTCTTATGCCAACAGGGGCAGAGCCTACTGATATAGGTGAAAGTAAGGAAGATAATGCTTTGCCTTGGGATAGTATCCAGCCAGCAGTTTATTCTTCTTCAAAGAATATTTCAGAGTTAGTACCATCATTAACTAAACTGCATCGCCAGCGTATCGCTAATGATCCTGAATTTAAATATATTGACCAGGATATTGCTTATTATAAAGTACTAAAAGCTCGTCATGGTGTTTATTCATTAAACTATGCAGAGCGAGAGAAAGAAAATAAAGAATATGAAGCGATTAAACTAAATCGTATCAATGAGCGCTTCAAACGTGAAGGCAAAAAACCACTTGTGTCGCTTGATGACTTAGCAAAAGATTATAAAGGGCCAGACCCTTACTTAGACGAGTCCGTACAAATTGCTCTGGATTTGGCTCACCAGCCAGTTGAAATAACTCAGAATAAATAGTAGTGGTTTTGGATATCACAATGCATAAAAAGCCGACTTTATAGTCGGTTTTTTTACTTTTGTATTATTAGCTGGATCTTATGTAAAATTGTAAAGTTAAGTTGATTCTATGGCTTAACACCTTAAAGAAATTGAATAATATGGTCTTAGTCCCCATCTTATGATTTACTTTTAGTTGAACTGTTTGATTATTAAAGGAAGCAAATTTATATGATGAGAATTGCCCTGTTCCTGCTCACCAACCTTGCCGTTATGGTTGTGTTTGGGATAATACTTTCACTTACGGGAGTACAGAGAAGTAGTGTTGCCGGCCTTATGATTATGGCTGGTTTGTTTGGTTTTGGTGGTGCATTTATTTCTTTGTTAATGTCAAAATGGATGGCATTACGTTCTGTTGGTGGGCAGGTTATTGAAAAACCGTCTAACGAAATGGAATTCTGGCTGATGGAAACTGTTCGCCGTCAGTCCGATCAAGTCGGCATTACTATGCCGCAGGTTGCTATCTATGACGCACCGGATATTAACGCATTCGCTACAGGAGCGCGCCGTAATGCGTCTTTAGTGGCTGTTAGTACAGGCTTGCTGAATAATATGAGCCGTGATGAAGCTGAAGCTGTTATTGCTCATGAGGTTAGCCACATCGCTAATGGTGACATGGTAACAATGACGTTGTTACAAGGGATTGTAAATACATTTGTTATCTTTATCTCACGTATCATTGCACAAGCAGCTGCAAGTTTCTTGTCCAGCAGTGACGATGAGAGCGAAAGTAGTAGTAATGGCAACCCTATTGTTTATATGATCCTTTCCATGGTTTTGGAAATTGTATTTGGTATTCTGGCAAGTATTATTACCATGTGGTTCTCTCGTTATCGTGAATTTCACGCAGATGCAGGTTCAGCAAAACTTGTCGGGCGTGAGAAAATGATTGCTGCATTACAGCGCCTCAAAACAAGCTATGAGCCTCAGGAAGAAGGCAGCATGATGGCGTTTTGTATCAATGGCAAATCGAAGAGTTTTAGTGAGTTATTCTTATCTCACCCACCATTGGATAAACGTATTGAAGCGTTACGTAGCGGCGAATATATTAAGTAATACTGCTTGGCTTGCATCTATTTAAAAGATGAGAATCTAAACAGCTAAATGAAAAAAGCCGGGATTTATCATACATCCCGGCTTTTTTACCATTAGGATTATTTAATCCTGATCAAATAGCTTTTTATCAGTTTTACCCATTAACTGACTGGTAATTGTGCCGGCAGTCATAGCTCCATTAACATTTAGAGCAGTACGCCCCATGTCAATCAGTGGTTCAACAGAGATTAATAAAGCGACCAAAGTGACAGGCAATCCCATTGCTGGCAGAACAATAAGTGCAGCAAACGTAGCACCACCACCAACACCAGCTACACCAGCAGAACTGATAGTCACAATCCCCACCAGAGTTGCAATCCATAGAGGGTCAAAAGGATCAATACCAACTGTTGGAGCGATCATAGCCGCTAACATAGCAGGATAAATTCCAGCACAACCGTTTTGGCCGATAGTCGCACCAAATGAAGCGGAAAAGCTGGCTATAGACTCAGGAACACCAATGCGACGTGTTTGCGTTTCAACATTTAACGGGATACTTGCAGCACTTGAGCGGCTGGTAAAAGCAAATGTTAGAGCAGGGCCTGCCTTTCTTAAGAATTTTAGTGGGTTGATACCTGTTATAGCTAAAAGAATACCGTGTACAACAAACATTAGACCTATAGCAATGTAGGAAGCAACAACAAAATTACCTAATTGGGCAATATCATGAATATTTGAACTGGCAACTACTTTGGTCATTAATGCCATTACTCCATATGGGGTAAGGCGCATAACCAGCCTGACTAGTTTCATTGCCCATGCTTGCATAGTATCAATCGCGATAAGAGCACGTTCACCGCGTTCTTGGTCATCTTTCAGCATTTGCAGAGCTGCAATTCCCAAAAATGTTGCAAAAATGACGACGCTGATAATTGAGGTCGGATTTGCTCCAGTAAGATCTGCAAATGGATTTTTAGGAATAAAAGAGAGGATTAGTTGCGGTACACTCAGGTCTGAAACCCGATTAATATAGTTTGTCTCAATTGCTGACAGACGAGCAGCCTCTTGTGTCCCCTGTACTAATCCAGCAGCGGTCAATCCAAACATATTGGCGATAACAACACTGATTAAAGCAGAAATCGCTGTAGTAAGCAGTAAAGTACCAATAGTCAGCAAGCTGATTTTACCTAAGGAAGATGCTTTATGCAGACGTGCAACTGCACTTAGTATAGAAGCAAAGACTAATGGCATAATGACCATTTGTAACAATTGCACATAACCATTGCCGACGATGTTGAACCATTTAATTGATTCTTTCACGATCGGGTTATGCGCACCATAAATAACATTTAATGCTAATCCAAAAAAGACACCAACAACTAAGGCAAAAAGAACTTTTTTGGATAGACTCCATTGATCTGAACTCGTTTTTGCTAATATAACGAGTAGTGCTGTAAAAACCAGCACATTGATAATGAGTGGTAAATTCATCCCTAGTCTCCAATATTCTGACTAATATTCTTGTATGGTATGTATTCACTTCGAGTTATAGCGAAAAGTTTTACCATTATTTTATTAAAGAATTATGGTATCAATATAAGTATTAGCTTTCTTATAATTTTAGAGAATATAATATAATTATTTGTCACTAGATAGCACTATTAGTTATATGTATTTATGGGATTTGTTTTGCTTTCGTTCAATGTTAGCCCACATGTGAGTGGGGCCGCCTCAGAGAATATGAAGTCATTTAAGTTATCTAATTAATATATAAGTTTATTTATCAACAATCGCAAGTTGTAACTCAGAAGTTAGATACCAGATAGTGAAATTAATGAGCAAAAATAAAGAAATAATATTTATGTTTTTGATTGGCCCTATTATCAAAATAGGACCATTATTTGATTAAAAATAAATTCAATTATTTGTACAAATTTTGTAATTTATCAATGTGTAATTTATCAAGTTGCAGTTTATCGAATTGCAATTTATCAAAATAATCCATAAATGAAAGATTGATATGTTGTGGAATAAGAATAGCAATTACTACAAGTAAAACTGCTATGAAGCGCTCTGCTTTTTTACGTTCTTTTCCCCTCAAGATAGGAATTCGAAAACGCATTTTCAGTGGCCATAAGAGAGGAATACCTGCGGGTGTCAGCATATCTGCGATTAGGTGGCTAATATACCCTATGAGCATGGCATGGATAAAATCAGTTGGTATAGGCCACTCAGGGGGTATTTCAGTCTGAAACAGAACAACACCGACTGTCAGAGCCAGTAGGCTATGAGTGAACCCTCTGTGCCCGCAAAGCCGAGCAATAGGAACGGAAATAAAACGGAATAATCTACCTAAAGTTGAATGTGGATGATCAATATCTGGCAATAAAGAAGCCAAAAGTACACCGGGAATCATGTGGAACCAATCCCCCTGTGCTATTTCTGGAGTGATTTCTAGCTGGTGAGCCAATACAAGGCTGGCAACTGAAAAGAGAAGGTGTCCTTCTGCTGTCATAATTATTTATACTAGATTGTTTGTTGTATTGATTACTGGAGCTGATTGCTGTTTATGCATACAGTGCGCTAGTATAGAGGGTTTTATCCTGGTTGAACAGGGGGTAAAAAAGAAAAATCTTTTATTTATTAACATATAACACTAATATTTAACTGGCCCTTGCCTAGAACATATATCTATACTCAATGGATTTTACATTGCATCGTGGCGGCAAGGGAGCAGCAAATTAGTCAAAAATGAACTTGCCCAGCCAATAAAAAGGAAATTTGAAAGGCGAAGAGTATATGCTTCTGGTGATTAATTCACTTACTTTCGCGTTACAACTTGAAATCTTTTGGATATATGCGCATGAGGAGTATCAATGACGTATTCACAGGCAAGGTATGTAGCTATCACGAAGCGGCTATTGGGTTGGATTATTTTTATACCTGCTTTTTTGTCAACTCTAGTTTCAGTAGTCAATTTGGTATGGCTGCATGGAGTTAAAGGTGATGGTATTAACGCAGTCTTGAATGATTTTTTAAAAATGATGGCTGACGTGATTAAGTTCAATACACCGTTTTTAGATTTTTTCTGGAGACATTCTCCAACACCAGATTATGTGGCGGCGTTCACAGGAACGAATGTTAGTTTTTTAGTCATCTATTTCCTGATGTTTGTTGGTTTGGCGATGAGTGCATCTGGTTTGAGGATATACCGTCAATTTAAATTTATTAGGGAACAGATTGAAGATCATATGATCCTTGAGAAAGCAAAAGAAAGTGATGTCACTAAAGAACAGCTGGAAGCCAAGGTAGAATTCCCTCGGCACTCATTATTCAGTCAAATATTCACTCTCTATATATCGCCTATTATTATTGGTGCAATTGCTTATTTTTTATCAAAATTATTAGGTTGGTGATGCAATATCATAGCTGCGGGATACAGAGTTCCGCAGCTACATCGTATCTGTTGCCTTTCAGATTGCTTCTTTGTTGGCAATGCTTGCTCCTCCCTGTCAGTGTTTTCATAAAACTACTCTAGTGGGTGTGCTTTCTTGCCACTACAGTGCAGTTTGAAATTTATTAAGTATATATTTGTCTGTTTCATAAATTTCACGAAGAGAAATTAATATAATTAATCTTTTGTTACAATTTAACTTTCTTAACTTCTTTGATTTTTTTAATAAATTAATAAACAAACAAGTTTGGATTGCTTTAGTTAACTCTTTGATTAAATTTTAAATCTGATTATGTAGCTATTTTGAATAGGATCGGATTTTTATTCGGATAATATATTATCGATGATACTTTGTGCAGTGGTAAAATTATCCCCGCCAAAAAGGTTACAACGATTCAATAAATAATAGAGTTGATAGAGAGGCTGCCGTTCAATGAAATCTGACGGTAGTGGCCAAACACTTTGATAGCCATCAAGAACCTGTAGAGGGAGCTCAGGGTAAAAAGGGAGCATAGCGAGATCACACTCACGATCACCCCAATAACAGGCAGGATCAAATGCAACGACACTATTGTGATCTAAAGATGCGCAATTCATTGGCCATAAATCACCATGTAATAAAGATGGCTCAGGCTGATGAGAGTGCAGTTTATTGCTAACTTTTTCGACAATTGCATCGATGTTTCCGAATACCATGCCATTATCTGATGCAAGTTGTAATTGCCAGCCAATACGCTTTTCTGCATAAAATTGGTTCCAGCGTTTTTGCCACCCATTAGGCTGAATTGTCGTGCCAAGCATGTTGTCAAAATCAAAACCAAATTTGGGTTGTTCATTCCATTGGTGAAGCCGGGCAAGTTGTTGGCCAAAGCAGTACGCGTTGTGGGCATCAAATGGCTTGATAGGAAGATATTCGAGTAAAAGGAAGCTATGATTACGGTCATGCCCAACGCCATATACTTCAGGTACTCTGGTTGTGTTGCTACGGGCTAATAATTCCAGTTGTTCTGCTTCTGTTTTAAAGATAGGCAACATTTCTTTCGTATTGGACTTAACAAAGATATGCTGAGCGCCATACTCAATAGACCAAGAGCGGTGAATATCTCCTCCTGATAATTCCGTCTTGCTGCGGATTTCTGCCTCTTCAAAATGTTCACTTAATAGACGGCTAACAGTTTGCCACATGACTCACCTCATTAAGTTGACAATTACTATGCTCATATTACATACAGATGCAGTGGTTGAACAGTTTAAAACAGAATTTAAATTCTGATTAGCGGGCCATATTTAAATTAGATATAGGCCCCTAATTTGATTTTACTGAAACTCACACTGATGGGGATAATATATCCTTGGCCTGTTTTCTATGCATTTTCTTTCTGGCTAATTTTATTTGGTCATAAATAACGGCAAATGCGAAGAAAATAGCCTGAATGATAACAATGCATGCGCCGGTTTCACCATCAATGTGGAAGCTGACTATTGTACCAAGCACACTGGATGTGACTGATGCCATTATGGCAACAATCATCATACGTTCAAAATTCCGACATAGGATAAAAGCAATAATCCCGGGGGATATTAACATTGCAATAACCAGAATAATCCCAACAGCTTGTAATGAAGCAACAATGGTTAGAGCTAAAAGAGATAATAAGCCATAATGCAGCAGCTTTACTGGTAAACCAACAACTTTTGCCTGATTAGGATCAAAGCAATATAGCATGAAATCCTTACGTTTCAGAAGAACAACGGCCAGAGTGAACCCTGCAATGCACATTATCTGGATCAGTTCATTTTGGGTAATACCGAGGATACTGCCGAATAAAATATGGGTCAAATGTTGTTCTGTATCTATGCGGGTAAAAAGTACCAGACCAAATGCAAACATGCCAGAAAACACAACACCCATGACGGTATCTTCCTTAACCCGGCTATGCTCTTTCAGATATCCAGTGGCAAAGGCGCAAAATATTCCGGAAAGGAAAGCACCTATTGCAAGTGGTATTCCTGCAACAAATGCCAGAACAATTCCCGGTAATACTGCGTGGGAAATGGCATCTCCCATTAATGACCACCCCTTCAGCACTAAATAGCACGATAGTACTGCGCAGACAGTTCCCACGACGATCGCAGCGACAATGGCACGTTGCATAAAATCATGCATAAAAGGTTCCGTGATGAACTCAATCAAGGCATTCATGAGTGCTCTCCCTGAGTAATTGCCTGAGATTCTTTTTTAGCTCGTTGGCGAGAGGCCAACATACCGTGTTTAGGTGCAAAGAAGAAAGCCAGCAGGAAAATCAGAGTCTGTAAGGTAACAATGACTCCTCCGGTTGCACCATTAAGGAAGTAGCTAATATAAGCACCTATACAACTGGTTAAGGCGCCTATGGCAACTGAAATGATAAGCAGATTCTTAAAACGATCTGTCAGTAGATACGCAGTTGCTCCTGGAGTCACGACCATAGCAATAACCAAAATAGCGCCAACTGTTTGTAAGGCTGCAACAGTACAGGCGCTTAATAAAGTGAAAAAAATAATTTTCAGGCGTAATGGGGATAACCCGATGGATCGGGCATGGTTTTCATCGAAGAATACAACCAGCAGATCTTTCCAGAGCAGCATCAGAACAATAAAAGACACAGCAATAATGATTTCTACCTGTAAAACGTCTTCATCAGCGATCCCCAGAATATTGCCGAGGATGATGGTTTGTACATTAACGGATGTTGGATTTAAAGAAACGATCAATAACCCGGCAGCGAAAAAAGTGGAAAATATAAACCCAATAACGGCATCTTCACGTAATCGTGTGATGTGGCGTACGAGAGTCATTGATAATGCTGCAAGCATACCAGTAAAAAAAGCACCACCGGCATAAGGTAAACCGAGGGCATAGGCACCGGCAACTCCGGGCACCACAGAGTGGGAGAGGGCATCCCCCATCAGTGACCAGCCTTTTAGCATTAAATAGGCTGACAAAAAAGCACAGACAGCGCCGACAATGGCACTTACCCACATGGCTTTCACCATATAGTTATAATTAAATGGTTGTAGCAACAGTTCCATCATAACTGTTCATCCTTCTGTTTTTGACTTTGTCGTGGAGGAACATGATTATCATGACCGTAAAATACGGCAGCTCGCTCATCATCGGTAATGACGGTCAGGGAACGAGGATCGTCATCGTCATGGAGTTCAGGGCCAGAGAGATTGATATGACGTAAAACACCGCCAAATGTGGTTTCCAGATTCTTCTGCGTGAATGTAGTTTCAGTTGGGCCACTGGCCAGAACGGTGCGATTAATCAAAATAACATGGTCACAAAATTCGGGAACACTGCCGAGGTTATGTGTGGAGACTAAAATTAAGTGTCCTTCATCACGCAGGTCACGAAGCAAATCAATAATGGCATTCTCAGTTTTAACATCTACCCCGGTAAAAGGTTCATCTAAAAGTAGAACTTTTCCTTCCTGAGCCAGTGCGCGTGCCAGAAATGCCCGTTTTTTCTGTCCACCAGAAAGTTCACCGATTTGTCTGTCACGTAGTTCAATCAGCCCAACCCGCTCTAGTGAGCGATTTACGATTTGATGGTCTAGCTTACTGGGCCTGCGAAGGAAGCCCATTTTTCCATAGCGCCCCATCATCACAACATCAGAAACCAGAACCGGAAAGTTCCAGTCTACATCTTCAGTTTGTGGAACGTATGCAATGATATTCTTTTTGAGTGCTGTTTTTATGGATTGCTCATTAAGGGTAACTTTTCCTTGAGATGGAGTAACTAACCCCATAATAGTTTTGAATAATGTCGATTTACCACTGCCATTCATTCCTACTAATGCACATATGGTGCCGCCTGTGATATCAAAGCTCGCATCATAAATTGCAGTATGGCCGTTGTTGTAAGTGACAGTAGCGTTATCAACTAATAAATGTGGCTTTTCAAATAATGACGATGCGTTTTTCATTGATTAAATCCTTTTGCGATAGTATCGACTGTCATATTCAAAAGATCGATATAGGTAGGAACAGGGCCTTTTGCTGTAGAGAGGGAATCAACATAAAGTACGCCGCCATATCGTGCTTCGGTTTCTTTGCTGACTTGTTTTGCGGGTTTATCTGAAACAGTACTTTCACTGAAAACAACAGGGATTTTATGTTCTATCATCGTATCGATGACACGGCGGACCTGCTGTGGTGTACCTTGTGCTTCGGCATTAATTGGCCATAAATAGACCTCTTTGAAACCATAGTCTTGTGTGAGATAGCTAAATGCACCTTCACTGGTTACCAGCCAGCGTTCATTTTCAGGAATACGAGACAGGCGCTCTCTTAATGGCGCATCCAATTTGGCTATCTTGTCAGCATAAATTTTGGCGTTACGGTTATAAGTATCTGCATTTTGTGGATCGTTTTTGACTAAAGCCTTACGGATATTTTCGATATAAATAAGTGCGTTATTCGGAGACATCCAAGCGTGGGGATTAGGGTTCTGATTATAAGGCCCTTCGCGGATCGGGAGTGGCGTAATACCTTCGGTGATTATAGCGACAGGAATATCCTGCATATTTTCAAAAAAACGTTCAAACCAACGTTCCAAATTTAACCCGTTCCAGAGGATTAGATCAGCTCGCTTCGCCTTAATGATATCTTTGGGGGTGGGTTGGTAATCGTGAATTTCTGCGCCGGGTTTTGTAATAGATTCAACAATAGCAGCATCCCCTGCGACATTTTGAGCCATATCCTGAATAATGGTAAATGTAGTTACAACCCTGAATTTTTTATCTGCATGAGCTTGCAGGCTGAATAAGGTAATAGTGAAGAGGGTAATAGTTATACGGAGTATCGGGAAAATAGAAAAAGAACGTTTTTTGTTCATTATTGTAAACCTTATTTGTTATGCATGCGATTGTTGATAATGATTATCAATATCATCTTTATAAAGTCAAGGTGATACAGTGATATGATTGATAATTTTGCAGGTTATCCTGAATTTTTCTGGTTTCTAAAATCATCATGCGAACAAAAAAACAACATATTGTCTAGTGTTTTGAAGTTCATTGAATATAACTGCCTCAATTTATTTTGATGAGATATATAAAAATATTTTCATTTTATTCATAAAATTATATATGCTTTATAAGGTTAATTTTAGTTTAGGAGAACTTTTCGTGAGATTAAAGTTTATTCATGTTCATATTTTTCTGATGATATTGCTAACAGGATGTACAAATCAGGAGTCTCAACAAGTAAAAAATGACCATAAATCAACATCGAAAAGAATATTCGGCGGCGATGGCATTATGGTGTCGCAGAATAAATTGAATAATCAGAGAAGAGCAACACCCTTTGATAATTTTATTGCACAGGCTGCAAAACGTTATGGGGTGGATGAAATTTTGATTAGGGCAATTATTCAGGTTGAATCCGGCTTTCGCCCAGAAGTTATCAGTAAATCTAATGCAGTTGGATTGATGCAGATTAAAGCCTCTACAGCAGGTAAAGATGCCTATCGACTGAAAGGTAAGTCAGGGCAGCCAACTATGCGTGAATTGAAAGACCCTGAAACGAATATTGATCTTGGCACTGCCTATATTAGTATTTTGAAAAAACAGCATCTAAGCGGAATTATTAACCCTGAAATTTTATATTATGCAACAATAGTTGCCTATGTTAATGGCGCTGGAGCATTATTGCGGACATTTGATTCAGATCGTAAGTTGGCAATTAATAAAATTAACCGAATGACACCGAATGAATTTTATCAGTATGTCCAGAATAATCATCCCGCACCACAGGCTCCTCGCTATTTATGGAAAGTGAAGAATGCCTATCTTAATTTAGAGTGATTTTTTTCACACTGAATTGAATATGTGATTTATTATTTTTTCTATTAGTTATCAAGAGGACATAATAGCTTTCTTTTACAAATACGCTCCGTCTCTCCAGTTGCTCTTTGTTGGCTACGTTCGTCCATCCCAATATAGTTATCTAAATATATTTTCAGAACAATGTAATTATCCTACTACTAATAATTTTTTAATAATAAAGGAAGTGTCATGTCATTAAAACGAGAAAACAGAAGACCTGAATTTATTCAGCATTGGACACAAAACGAAGAAGAAGAGAGAGCAGGATACCCCGATAGCAATGAAATTTTCACTATAGGCTCTGCTCTTGGTAAATCTCTGGGACTAAAGAAACTGGGTATCCACCACGAGCGTCTTTTACCCGGTCGTAGAACATCTTACCCCCACGCAGAAAAGAATGAAGAAGAATTCGTGTATGTGCTTGAGGGAACACCTGATGTGTGGATTAACGGAGAACTGTATCGATTAGAGCCGGGAGATGCCGTTGGTTTTCCTGCTGGCACAGGGATTTGTCACACTGTAATAAATAATACAGTATCCGAAGTTAGGTTATTGGTTGTCGGAGAAAAAAGTAAACCTGAAAACAAAATCTGGTATCCACTGAATCAAGAATATCAAAAAACCAGAAGTGATGGATGGGATTCACCTCCTGAACAAGTTTTTGGCAACCATAATGGTCAACCAGATAAAAATAGATAAATTAACGCAGGTTATCATCTTTAAACCACCTTCATTTGGGTGGTTTTTACATAAGAACAAAATTATCTCGTCAGCATCAGTATTAGCCATACAAGTGGTATCAAACAGGAAAATTTGAATATGGCATTCATACTATAGTTATCTATGTAAACAATAATGGTGAATGTATGTTTGATGACTTGCTGAACTGGGTAATAAAAAATTACTCTGCTATAGCATCAATATTGTCTGCTTTTACAGCATTTCTTGGAGGTATCTGGGTCATGCTTAAAAATGTCTATAGCAGCCTGAATTTTTTTAGGAATAGAAGGCTCACAAACAATATTGATTATCTTGAGAAATATGATGAATACCTGACTGAGGAAGATAAAGTCTATATTAAAGATATTATTACTTCTGAGATTATGTTTAAAGTGACTAAGATTAAATCAAAGGATCTTAGGCACTTAGTCATACAATTGACCAGTCTAGGCATTGAAGCAGGGTATATATTCGATATTAAAAGATTAAAAAGATATGTCATGGTAAATTCGGATTTTGCAAAAATAAGAATTGATGCTTCTTATGTTTTTAATTATTGGATTGAGAAATTAATGTCTGTTGTTATTTTTGTTTTGATGCTTTTTATTGCATTTAAAATATTATATGTGGATGGTCAGGATATCAGTATCCTGAATACGGTAGTTATGATATTTCTGATGATTATTTTAGAGTTGCTGGGGATCTGTTTCTTAACGTTAAGTGTATCACCGGGGAGAATAAAAAAAATAAATGCAGAATTGTCTAAGCATAAGTTGAGTGATTAGCGTTCAAGTCTTTTCAAACCTTGATGTCCGGAAATCTTGGAGATTGAGAAATTACAGGAAAACTGCCGTTTTTTTGGCTAAAAGAATTTATGTCCATTGAATAATAATACCTATGTTGTTCTTTTTATTTGTTGCTAAATGATATGGGTGATAACATCCTCCGTCGAGTTAAAGCGGTGTACATGAGTCGTTTGTCATTTTGTGTACTTAACTGTGTACATAACTTGCATGGTGCAGCAAGTGCCCGCAATTAACGTATTGAATTCTTGAGGTAAATATTTCATACAAGTGATCTTTCGTGTGGGTCACCACTGTAGATAAGGATTTTAAATGCCTGTAATTACTCTTCCTGACGGTAGTCAACGTCAATTTGAGCACGCCGTTTCTGTCATGGATGTTGCTCGCGATATCGGTGCTGGTTTGGCAAAAGCGTGTATCGCTGGTCGTGTTAATGGCGAATTGGTAGATGCGTGTGAATTAATCGAAACAGATTCCACACTGGCCATTATTACCAGTAAAAATGAAGAAGGTCTGGAAATTATCCGCCATTCATGTGCGCATTTGCTGGGTCATGCAATCAAACAACTGTGGCCTGACACCAAAATGGCAATTGGTCCGGTGATTGATAATGGCTTCTATTACGATATCGATTTGGATCGCTCTTTGACGCAGGAAGATATCGAGCTGCTTGAAAAACGCATGATGGAGCTTGCCAAGAAAGATTATGATGTTATCAAGAAAAGGGTAACCTGGCAGGAAGCTCGTGATGCTTTTGCAGCTCGTGGTGAAGAGTATAAGATCCAGATTCTGGATGAGAATATCAGCCGTGATGATCAACCTGGTTTGTATCATCACGAAGAATACGTAGATATGTGCCGTGGCCCACATGTACCTAACATGCGTTTCTGCCATTATTTCAAATTGCAGAAAGTTGCAGGTGCATACTGGCGTGGCAACAGCGACAACAAAATGTTGCAACGTATTTATGGTACTGCATGGGCAGATAAAAAGCAGCTGAGTGCTTATTTATTACGTCTGGAAGAAGCGGCAAAGCGTGACCATCGTAAAATTGGTAAACAGCTTGATCTATATCATATGCAGGAAGAAGCGCCGGGTATGGCTTTCTGGCACAATGATGGTTGGACAATTTTCCGTGAACTAGAAACGTTTGTTCGTGTCAAGTTAAAAGAGTACCAATATCAGGAAGTGAAAGGCCCATTTATGATGGACCGTATCCTGTGGGAAAAAACTGGACATTGGGAAAACTATAAAGAAAATATGTTCACCACTTCGTCGGAAAACCGTGAATACTGCGTAAAACCGATGAATTGCCCGGGGCACGTCCAGATCTTTAACCAGGGGCTAAAATCCTATCGTGATTTACCGCTGCGTATGGCTGAATTTGGTAGCTGTCATCGTAATGAACCTTCAGGTGCTCTGCATGGCTTGATGCGAGTCCGTGGCTTTACTCAGGATGATGCGCATATCTTCTGTACTGAAGATCAAATTCTTCAGGAAGTCAGTAGCTGCATCAAAATGATTTATGATGTATATGGTACATTTGGTTTTGAGAAGATAGTTGTTAAACTATCGACTCGCCCGGAAAAAAGAATTGGTACTGATAAACAGTGGGATGAAGCAGAAGCAGATCTCGCTGAGGCCTTGAAAACAAATGGTATTGAATTTGAGTACCAGCCGGGTGAAGGTGCATTTTATGGACCTAAAATTGAATTTACTTTGTATGATTGTTTGGATCGAGCGTGGCAATGTGGTACTGTGCAGCTCGATTTTTCATTGCCGGCGCGTTTGAGTGCGTCGTATGTCGGTGAAAATAACGAACGTAAGGTTCCTGTAATGATCCACCGAGCTGTTCTGGGTTCCCTTGAACGCTTCATTGGTATCCTGACAGAAGAATATGCCGGGTTTTTCCCGACATGGCTGGCACCTCAACAGGTGGTTGTCATGAATATTACCGATGGTCAGTCAGATTATGTACAGGAATTGGTTAAAAAACTTCAAGATGTAGGCATTCGTGCAAAAGCAGACTTGAGAAACGAGAAGATTGGCTTTAAAATTCGCGAACACACTCTGCGTCGTGTACCTTACATGCTTGTCTGTGGTGATAAAGAGGTCGAGTCAGGAAAAGTTTCCGTTCGTACCCGCCGCGGTAAGGATTTAGGTAGCATAGATGTCAGCGAGTTCTCAGAGAAGTTGCTGGCAGAAATACGCAGTCGCAATCTTCGTCAATTGGAGGAATAAGGTATTAAAGGCGGAAAAAGAATTCAACCGGCGCGCCCAAATCGCATTAATGAAGAGATTCGCGCCTCTGAAGTTCGTTTAACTGGGTTAGATGGCGAGCAGATTGGTATTGTCAATCTGAGAGAAGCTCTTGAAAAAGCTGAGGAAGCTGGTGTTGATTTGGTGGAAATCAGCCCAAATGCCGAACCGCCGGTTTGTCGTATCATGGATTACGGCAAGTTCCTCTATGAGAAGAGTAAGTCAATCAAAGAACAGAAAAAGAAACAAAAGGTTATTCAGGTCAAGGAAATTAAATTCCGTCCTGGTACAGATGAAGGCGACTATCAGGTCAAACTACGCAACCTGATTCGTTTTCTGGAAGATGGCGATAAAGCCAAAATCACCCTGCGTTTCCGTGGACGTGAAATGGCGCATCAACAGATTGGCATCGAAATGCTTAACCGCATTCGTGAAGATTTGAGTGAACTGGCAGTGGTCGAATCCTTCCCATCGAAGATCGAAGGCCGTCAGATGATCATGGTGCTCGCTCCTAAGAAGAAATAGTCAGGCATACAAGTAGCAGGCTCCAACCAGTTTGGAAGGGGTCTGTTCGCCTTACTAGTTCGTTGTAATTAACAATGCGAAGTGGATATTAAAATGCCAAAGATTAAAACAGTACGCGGCGCAGCTAAACGCTTCAAGAAAACTGCCAGTGGTGGTTTCAAGCGTAAGCACGCTAACCTTCGTCACATTCTGACTAAAAAATCAACTAAGCGTAAACGTCATTTACGTCCAAAAGGCATGGTCTCCAAAGGTGATCTGGGCCTGGTTGTTGCTTGTCTGCCATACGCATAAGCAAGCATTTTTTTAGATTAGAACTCAGAGACGATAGGAGAAGTATATGGCTCGCGTAAAACGTGGTGTTATTGCCCGTGCACGTCACAAGAAAATTTTAAAACAAGCGAAAGGTTACTACGGTGCCCGTTCGCGCGTTTATCGTGTTGCTTTCCAGGCAGTTATCAAAGCTGGTCAGTACGCTTACCGTGACCGCCGTCAGCGTAAACGTCAATTCCGTCAATTGTGGATTGCTCGTATCAACGCTGCTGCACGTCAGAACGGCATGTCTTACAGCCGTTTCATCAACGGCCTGAAAAAGGCTTCGATTGAAATCGACCGTAAGATTCTGGCTGATATCGCTGTATTCGACAAAGTAGCATTTGCTGCTCTGGTTGAAAAAGCGAAGGGCGCTCTGGCATAAGTCAGGTTAAGAGAGGGAGCCTTTGCTCCCTCTTTTACTTTTTTTGAAAATATGCTTACTATTAGCTGGATTAGCCAGTCTATAAATAGTCGGGTTGAAAAGGGTACAGGAGAGAGAATAAAAATGATGAAGTTAGCCTTTTTTCGTTTCTTTTTTTACTTTAGCGCCTGAAATAAGGGGGCTTTGCGCGTAAGAAAAGAAACGAAAAACAGCGCTTGAGCCTCCGGTCTGGAGGCTTTTTTATTTTTATGACCTCATTAAGAGACAAAAATTTTGAGGGCATAGTCGATAACAACTAAAAGGCCATCTGGCCGAAGGAAGAGGAAAACGATGTCACATCTTACTGAGCTGGTTGCAAACGCAAAAGCAGCCGTAGAAGAAGCCCAGGATGTTGCCGCGTTGGATTTGGTGCGAGTTGAATACCTGGGAAAAAAAGGCCATTTAACTCTCCAGATGTCATCGCTGCGTGACTTGTCTGCCGAGGAGCGTCCAGCGGCAGGGGCTGTTATTAACCAGGCAAAACAAGAAGTCCAGGAAGCTTTGAATGCACGTAAAGCTAAATTGGAAGCAGATGTTCTGAATGCCCGTCTGGCAGCAGAAAAAGTTGATGTTTCATTGCCTGGCCGTCGTATGGAAAATGGCGGATTACATCCAGTCACTCGTACGATTGAACGAATTGAAACTTTCTTTGGTGAGTTAGGCTTTTCTGTTAAAGCTGGTCCGGAAATTGAAGACGACTACCATAACTTTGACGCGCTGAATATCCCTGCACATCATCCGGCTCGTGCTGATCACGACACATTTTGGTTTGATGCAAAACGTTTGCTACGTACGCAAACGTCAGGTGTTCAGATCCGCACAATGAAAGAGGGTCAGCCACCTATCCGTATCATTGCGCCAGGCCGGGTATACCGGAATGATTACGATCAGACACATACCCCAATGTTCCATCAGATAGAAGGGTTGATTGTTGATAAGAATATCAGCTTCACCAATCTGAAAGGCACGTTGCATGACTTTTTGAATAACTTCTTTGAAGAAGATATGCAGGTTCGTTTCCGCCCATCCTATTTTCCGTTTACTGAACCATCCGCAGAAGTTGATGTGATGGGTAAAAATGGCAAATGGCTGGAAGTATTAGGTTGTGGCATGGTTCACCCGAATGTATTGCGTAACGTTGGCATTGATCCTGAAGTTTATTCTGGTTTTGCCTTTGGTATGGGAATGGAACGCTTGACGATGCTGCGTTATGGCGTCACCGATCTACGTGCTTTCTTTGAAAATGATTTGCGTTTCCTCAAACAGTTTAAATAAGGCGGGAATATTTCATGAAATTCAGTGAACTCTGGTTACGCGAATGGGCGAATCCTGCCATTAGTAGCGAAGAATTGTCTGATCAAATCACCATGGCGGGCTTGGAAGTTGATGGCGTTGAAAAAGTAGCGGGTCAATTTAATGGTGTTTTCGTCGGTGAAGTTGTTGAATGTGCTCAACACCCGAACGCAGACAAATTGCGCATCACAAAAGTTAATGTTGGTGGTGATAGCCTTCTCGATATCGTCTGTGGTGCACCAAATTGCCGTCAGGGTCTGCGTGTAGCAGTTGCTACCGTTGGTGCTGTATTGCCCGGTGATTTTAAAATTAAAGCGGCTAAATTACGTGGTGAGCCGTCAGAAGGTATGCTTTGCTCGCTTTCTGAGCTGGGAATTAGCAATGATCACGATGGTATTATTGAATTACCAGCTGATGCGCCAATTGGTGCCGATTTGCGCGATTACATGAAATTGGATGATAGTGCGATTGAAATCAGCATTACGCCTAACCGCGCAGACTGCCTTAGCATTCAGGGCGTTGCCCGCGATGTTGCCGTTATCAATAAATTGTCCATGAATGAGCCGGAAATCGAGCCTGTTAAACCGGCTACAGATGCGACATTCTCTATTCGTGTTGACGCACCAGAAGCTTGTCCGCGTTATTTAGGGCGAGTTATCAATAACGTCAATGTTGAAGCAGAAACGCCACTGTGGATGCGCGAAAAACTGCGTCGTGGTGGTGTTCGTTCTATCGATCCTGTTGTTGATGTTACTAATTACGTGTTGCTTGAGCTGGGTCAGCCATTACATGCGTTCGATTTAGAGCGTTTAGACGGTTCTATTATTGTTCGTCTGGCAGAGCAGGGTGAAAAATTAACCCTACTGGATGGAAATGAAGTGGAACTTTCTGCTGATACGCTTGTGATTGCTGATGAAAAGCAACCACTTGCAATGGCAGGAATTTTTGGCGGCGAATATTCTGGTGTTAGTACAAAAACACAACATATTCTGCTGGAGTGTGCTTTTTTTGCACCATTGGCAATTACTGGCCGTGCCCGTCGTTATGGTTTGCATACAGATGCCTCTCATCGTTTCGAACGTGGCGTTGATCCGCAGCTGCAATTTAAAGCAATGGAATACGCAACACAGTTACTGGTTGCTATCTGTGGTGGGGAAGCTGGTGAGATTATCGATGTTACCAGTGAGTCTCATTTACCAAAGCCAGCAACTATTACACTGACTCGTAATAAATTGGATCGTTTGATTGGCCATCATATTGCTGATGAGCAAGTAACGGACATCCTGAGCCGTCTGGGCTGTCAGGTAATAGTTCAGAATGGTAATTGGGAAGCAGTAGCTCCGAGCTGGCGTTTCGACATGCAGATTGAAGAAGATCTGGTTGAAGAAGTTGCCCGTATTTATGGCTACAACAATATTCCTGATGTACCTGTACGCGCTGATTTGGTCATGACTTCACACCGTGAAGCGGATTTATCTCTTAAGCGCGTCAAAACTATGTTGGTGGACAAAGGTTATCAGGAAGTTATCACCTATAGCTTTGTTGATCCGAAGCTCCAGCAGCAATTACACCCGCAACAGGAAGCATTAATTCTGCCAAATCCGATTTCGGCTGATATGTCAGCAATGCGCTTGTCTTTGCTAACCGGATTGCTGACGACAGTTGCTTATAATCAGAACCGTCAGCAACACCGAGTGCGATTATTTGAATCAGGTCTACGTTTTGTGCCTGATGAAAGCGCAGAATATGGTATTCGTCAGGAATTGATGCTTGGTGGTGTAATCGCCGGAAATCGTTTCGATGAGCATTGGTCGATTGAAAAACAAGCAGTTGACTTCTTCGATTTGAAAGGTGATTTAGAATCCGTTTTAGAACTGACGGGTAAACTATCCGAGATTTCCTTTAAAGCAGAAGAACATCCTGCCTTGCATCCCGGACAAAGTGCTGGGATTTATCTGGGAAATAAATACATTGGTTACATCGGGGTCGTTCATCCAGAGTTGGAACGTAAACTTGACTTGAATGGCCGCACCGTGGTATTCGAATTGTTGTGGGACAAACTTGCGGACCGCATAATTCCTGAAATGAAGGAAGTTTCTCGCTTCCCATCCAATCGCCGTGATATCGCGATAGTTGTGCCTGAAAATGTAGCTGCAGAAGATATTCTGGTTGAATGTAAGAAAGTTGGCGTAAATCATATAGTTGGCATAAACTTATTTGACGTGTATTGTGGTAAAGGTGTCGCGGAAGGCTATAAAAGCCTTGCTATTAGCTTAATCTTGCAGGATACCTCGCGTACACTGGAAGAAGAAGAGATTGCTGCGACCGTTAGCAAATGCGTTGCTGCATTAGAACAGCGATTCCAAGCATCCTTGAGGGACTGAACTTATGGCGCTTACTAAAGCTGAAATGTCAGAAAATCTGTTTGAAAAACTGGGTATTAGCAAACGTGACGCTAAAGATCTAGTGGAAATATTCTTTGAAGAAGTGCGTCGTTCTTTGGAGAATGGGGAGCAGGTTAAGTTATCTGGATTTGGTAACTTTGATTTGAGAGATAAAAATCAACGTCCAGGTCGTAATCCGAAAACTGGCGAGGATATACCTATTACTGCTCGTCGGGTCGTCACCTTTCGCCCTGGGCAAAAGTTGAAGAGTCGGGTAGAAAAAGCGTTACCAAAAGAATAAAATATGAAAAGGCCGCGATTAAGCGGTCTTTTTCTTGCTCTTTATCCTGAATATTTTCACTTCTCATGTTATCAAAATATCGTTTACCGATTTATTCTGTCTCTGAACTCCTCACTCGTCAGAAAAAACGTGATTACCGAGTGATAGCTCTACTTCTTATTTTATCTATTGGATTATTTATTTTATCGCTATCTGCCGGTGAAATATGGTTCTGGCCAACTCAATGGCTGTCTGATTCCGCCCAGTTGTTTATTTGGCAGTTGAGATTGCCCAGAGCATTGGCAGTATTTGTCGTTGGTGCCAGTCTGGCAGTGTCAGGTGCAGTTATGCAGGCGTTATTTGAGAATCCGCTGGCTGAACCCGGATTATTGGGTGTCAGTAATGGGGCCGGGGTAGTGGTTGTTTTCTTGATCCTCATTTTTCATGGTATTACCCCATTGTGGCTATTAAGTGCTGGTGCGGTTTTAGGGGCACTTTTTATGACTGCAATTCTGTTGGGATTGGCTAAAAAGCACCAAATGACCAATGCACGTTTATTATTAATCGGGGTTGCTTTCGGAGTAGTATTTGGTGCCGTAATGACATGGATGGTTTATTTCAGTACCAGTCTCGACTTACGCCAATTAATGTATTGGATGATGGGTAGTTTCAGTGGTATTGACTGGCGCCAAATATGGCTGGTGATTGCATTGTGCCCTCTGATCCTTTGGTTAAGTAGAACCGGAAAAACACTTAATTATCTTTCTCTGGGTGAATTACAGGCATATCAATTAGGGATTTCGCATCATAAGTGGCGTAATTTATTTGTATCAGCAGTAGGATTACTGGTTGGTTTGAGTGTGGCTCTTGCCGGAGCAATTAGTTTTATCGGGTTAGTCATTCCCCATATTTTAAGACTGATTGGTTTGACGGATCATAAAACATTATTACCTGCCTGCACATTAGCCGGTGGCAGTTGTTTATTACTGGCAGACTTATTTTCTCGTTTATCTTTATCCCATGCGGAAATACCGATAGGGGTTGTTACAGCAACTCTGGGAGCACCTGTTTTTATCTGGTTGTTATTGAAAGCGCCACGGATATAAAGAGCTTTAAAAAATGATGGGGAAGTACTAAAAAACGAGAATAGGGAAGATAGTATGATTCAGCTACCACTTTTAGTATTGGATAATATTACTGTCAACAACAGACTGAATTCGCTGTCTGCTTCCGTCAAGGCCGGAGAGAAAGTTCATTTGGTAGGGCTGAATGGCTCAGGAAAAAGTACTTTGCTTGCGGCTATTGCCGGTATTTTACCTCATGATGGCACGATTCACCTTAACGGTAAAAAATTAAGTGATTATCGGCAGAGGGAACTGGCGCAGTGTCGGGCGTGGTTCTCTCAGTCGGTTTCAGCTCCCGCCATGCCTGTTTTTCAATATCTGGATATGTATCGCCCTGAGCTGGCGTCCCAGCCTGAAGGTGAAAAGGTATTACATGAAATTTGTCAGCAACTGAAACTGACGGCGTTACTGGCTTCAACAATTGGACAATTATCTGGAGGCGAGTGGCAGCGGGTGAGATTAGCGGGCGCTTTTTTGCAGGTATGGCCTGAACTTAATCCGATAGGGAAATTACTGCTGCTTGATGAGCCGACTAATAATCTTGATATCACACAGCAAGCTATTTTAGATAAATTAATTAACCAATTTTGTGTATTGGGAGGGACTGTTTTATTGAGTAGCCATGATCTTAATCACACTTATGAACAGGCCGACAATGTATGGTTGCTCGCTCGTGGTGAGTTGATTATGTCTGGTCGACCACATAATGTGATGAATGAAAGAAATTTATCCGAAATTTTTGAAGTAAATATTAGACATATCCAAAATACTGACTATAAGTTATGGAGGGTAGATCATCTCTAATCTTCAAAGGTAGAAATCACCTTGGTTGATTGTTTTTTCTCTCTTTTTTCGTTGATTGCCCTCAGTTTGTTTGCTTGTTGTTATTTTGTCTATGAAGTGTTCGTCAGAATGTCTTCCAATTATAAAATGAGTCAGGCTACGCAAGGCGATTATGAACAATTTTTTATCATTCTCCCGTCCATCGATTGGACGTGAAGAGGTTGAGGCAGTAGAACAGGTTTTACATTCAGGTTGGATTACTACGGGGCCACAAAACCAGCAGCTAGAACAGAATTTTGCTCAAATGTTTGGTTGCAGACATGCTATTGCTCTGTATTCTGCTACAGCCGGGATGCACTTGGCATTATTGGCATTGAAAATAGGCCCCGGCGATGAAGTTATCACACCTTCCCAAACCTGGGTTTCCACCATTAATATGATTTGCCTGTCAGGCGCTGAACCGGTCATGGTCGATGTTGATCGTGATACATTGATGGTCAGTGCGGAAACGGTCAGGCAGGCGATTACTCCGAAAACCAAAGCGATTATTCCAGTCCACTATGCAGGTGCTCCCTGTGATCTTGAAGCTTTACGTGTGGTTGCGGAAGAAGCGGGCATTCCCTTAATTGAAGATGCGGCTCATGCAGTAGGAACCCGTTATAAAAATGAATGGGTAGGTGAGCGAGGAACCGCTATTTTTTCTTTCCACGCTATCAAAAACATGACATGCGCTGAAGGTGGCATGTTTGTTACAGATAATGATGAACTGGCGCAAAAAATCCGCAGTCTGAAATTCCACGGTCTGGCTGTTGATGCGTTTGATCGGCAGCTTCAGGGCCGGAAGCCACAGGCTGAGGTTATTGAACCGGGTTTCAAATACAACCTGTCAGATATTCATGCGGCGATAGCGGTTGTTCAGTTAGGGAAACTGGCCTCCATGAATGCCCGCCGTCGGGAGCTGGTAGCCCGTTATACCGCTGCTCTTCATGATTCTCCTTTAAAAATGCTGAGCGTTCCTGAATACGAACACCAGCATTCTCATCATTTATTCATGGTACGAGTGGATCAAAAAGTCTGCGGTATTGACCGTGACACTTTCATGACTCGTTTGAAAGAACGCAATATTGGCTCAGGGTTACATTTCAGAGCGGCACATACACAAAAATATTATCGGGAACGCTATCCAACTCTGTCTCTGCCTGAATCTGAATGGAATTCAGCGACACTTTGTTCGTTACCCCTTTTTCCAGATATGAGTAACGACGATGTGGATCGGGTTGTTAATGCGGTATTGGAAATTATTGCGGAGTAAAAACAGTGGGATTTGAAGAAATTAGAAAAGTTTCGGTGGTTATTCCTGTTTATAACGAAGAAGAAAGTTTGCCTCAATTATTAAAAAGAACTATTTCTGCCTGCCAGAAACTCAATCAGGAATATGAATTAATTCTGGTGGATGATGGCAGCCGTGACAGCTCTGCAGAGATTTTAACCCGGGCAGCTGAAGATCCCGAAAGTTATGTTATTGCAATTTTACTGAACCGTAATTATGGGCAGCATTCTGCAATTATGGCGGGGTTCCATCAGGCAAGTGGTGATCTTGTTATCACACTTGATGCAGATTTGCAGAACCCGCCAGAAGAGATCCCCCGTTTAGTGAAGGTTGCAGAAGAGGGATATGATGTTGTCGGTACACGCCGTGCCAACCGACAGGATTCATGGTTCCGTAAAACGGCCTCTAAAATGATCAACGCAATGATAACGAAAGTGACGGGGCGCTCTATGGGCGACTACGGCTGTATGTTGCGTGCATATCGCCGCCATATTGTGCGAGCGATGTTGCAATGCCATGAACGCAGTACATTTATTCCTATTCTTGCCAATACATTCGCTCGTCGAACAACTGAAATTGATGTAACCCATGCAGAACGCGAATTCGGCGATTCCAAATACAGTTTTATGAAGTTGATAAATCTGATGTATGACCTGCTGACCTGCCTGACGACAGCGCCGTTACGGTTATTGAGTGTAGTGGGAAGTATTATTGCCGTGACGGGTTTTCTGTTGGCTGTATTACTGATCGCTTTGCGCCTGATTTTTGGTGCTATATGGGCAGCTGAAGGCGTCTTTACCCTATTTGCCATTCTTTTTATGTTTATTGGCGCTCAATTCGTTGCAATGGGGTTACTCGGAGAATATATCGGTCGCATATATAACGATGTTCGTGCCCGCCCACGTTACTTTATTCAAAAAGTGGTCGGGGATAAAAAGACCAACGATAATCAGGAAGAAAAAGAATGAAAGCAGTGATTTTTGCCTACCATGATATTGGTTGTGCCGGACTTAATGCATTAGTGAAAGCAGGTTTCGATATCCGGGCTATTTTTACACATGTTGATGATCCAAATGAAAATAATTTTTTCTCTTCTGTGGCTCGTGCAGGTGCGGATTTAGGTTTATCCGTATTTGCGCCGGAAAATGTGAATCATCCGCTCTGGGTTGAACATATCCGAGAAATGCAGCCAGATATTATCTTTTCATTTTATTATCGCGATATGCTCAGCCAGGATATTTTATCATTGGCAAAAAAAGGTGCGTTTAATCTGCATGGCTCTTTGCTACCAAAATATCGTGGTCGTGCTCCGGTTAACTGGGCGATCTTAAATGGTGAGACAGAAACAGGTGTGACATTACATAAAATGTCAGCAAAGGCCGATGCCGGAGATGTTGTTGCACAACAGGCAGTACAGATTGAGAAAACTGATACTTCATTGATCGTACATGGGAAAATCCGTGAAGCAGCAACTGAATTACTGAATGATATTCTGCCTCGTTTTAAAGCAGATAATTACCTTTCAATCCCACAGGATGAAAGTCAGGCTACTTATTTTGGTCGTAGAACCGCTGAAGATGGTGAAATTTTCTGGCATAAATCGTCTGAAGAGATCAATAACCTTGTTCGTGCAGTGACAGAACCTTATCCCGGTGCGTTTACTTTTCTCGGTGGGCGAAAAATCACAATCTGGCGCTCGGTTCCACTGAATACAACACACGATAAACAGGCCGGAACAGTGCTCTCCACCGACCCGCTGGTTATTGCGTGTGGAACAGGCGCTCTGGAAATTGTTAGTGGACAGAGCGAATCAGGTATCTACGTTCAGGGTAGCCGGCTTGCTCAGGAGATGGGCATAGTTACCGGTGTTCAGGTTGGGCAGAAAGCCACCGCACAGATCCCCCGCCGTAAGCGAGTTTTAATTCTGGGAGTAAATGGCTTTATCGGTAATCATTTGACAGAACGTCTGCTGAATGATGGTAATTATGATATTTACGGCATGGATATTGGCTCTTCTGCGATAGAGCGCTTTATTGGTAACCCTCATTTTCACTTCATTGAAGGTGATGTCAGCATTCACACTGAGTGGATCGAATATCACATCAAAAAATGTGATGTTATTCTGCCGTTAGTCGCCATCGCTACGCCTATCGAATATACCCGTAATCCACTGCGTGTATTTGAATTGGATTTTGAAGAAAATCTGAAAATTGTTCGTTATTGTGTGAAATACAACAAGCGGATTATTTTCCCTTCTACTTCCGAAGTTTATGGCATGTGTGATGATAAGGAATTCGATGAAGACACATCGCGCCTTATCGTGGGGCCAATTAATAAACAGCGCTGGATCTATTCCGTATCCAAACAATTACTTGATCGTGTTATCTGGGCATACGGTGAAAAAGAAGGTTTGAAATTTACCCTGTTCCGTCCATTTAACTGGATGGGACCACGGTTGGATAATTTAAACTCAGCACGTATTGGCAGTTCCAGAGCAATTACGCAGTTAATCTTAAATCTGGTCGAAGGCTCCCCGATAAAATTAGTTGATGGCGGAGAACAAAAACGCTGTTTTACTGATATTCATGATGGGATTGAAGCGCTGTTCAGAATTATTGAAAACAAAAATGGCTTATGTGATGGGCAGATTATTAACATTGGTAACCCGACGAATGAAGCCAGTATTCGTCAATTAGCTGAAATCTTGCTGAATAGCTTTGAAAAACATGAATTACGTGGGAATTTTCCTCCTTTTGCCGGATTTAAAAAGATCGAAAGCAGCAGTTATTACGGTCAGGGCTATCAGGATGTTGAGCATCGTAAGCCCAGTATTAAAAATGCGGAACGTCTGCTGGGATGGAAACCGACTATCGGTATGGAACAGACGATCGATGAAACACTGGATTTCTTCTTGCGTGATGCCGTGCAGGAACTGAAAAGGAAAAAGCAACATACAGGGTAAATATGATGCAAAAAGTGGGCTTAAGAATTGACGTAGACACTTATCAGGGCACCAGGGAAGGTGTACCGCGTTTACTTAAAATTTTACAGCGTCATTATATTCAGGCCAGTTTTTTTTTCAGTGTTGGCCCGGATAATATGGGGCGTCACTTGTGGCGGCTGCTGAAACCTAAATTTTTGTGGAAAATGTTGAGATCAAATGCTGTTTCTCTGTACGGCCCGGATATTTTGTTAGCCGGTACTGCTTGGCCGGGAAAGAAAATTGCAAAAGATTTAGGTCATTTGATGAAACAGACGATAGAAGAAGGTCATGAAGTGGGTTTGCATGCCTGGGATCATCAAAGCTGGCAGGCAAAAGCCGGTCGTTGGTCAGGAGCAGAATTAGCAGAACAGATACAGCTTGGTGTTGATGCATTAGAAAAGGAGACAGGGCAGGCTGTAACATGCTCGGCTGTTGCTGGCTGGCGCGCAGATGAGCGGGTGCTGGTGGCTAAACAGCAATTTGGTTTTGATTACAACAGTGATTGCCGTGGAACACATCCATTCAGGCCACTTTTGCCTGATGGAAGCTTAGGAACCGTTCAAATCCCGGTGACATTGCCAACTTATGATGAAGTTATCGGCACGCAGGTCAGTGATATCAATTTTAACCATTTTATTCTGGATGCTATTCAAAATGCCCGCGGTGTTCCTGTTTATACCATTCACGCAGAAGTTGAAGGAATGTCTAAATCATCACAGTTTGAGGCACTATTGGATATGCTGCACCAGCAAGATATTCAGTTTTGTCAATTAGGTCATTTACTACCTGAAAACCCGGAAACATTGCCAGTTGGGAGAATCGTTCGTTCCGATTTTCCTGGTCGTGAAGGCTGGTTAGGTTGTCAACAAGAGGTATAAAAAATATGTCGAATGTTCGAATGAGTAGAGCTGGAGCCGTTTTAATGGCTCTTTTTTTTATCTTTACTTACTTGATCCCTTTGAATGGACGTCTTTTATGGCAACCAGATGAAACTCGATATGCTGAAATCAGCCGGGATATGTTACAGCGTGGCGATTGGATCGTGCCTTATTTTCTGGATATCCGTTATTTTGAAAAACCAGTGGCCGGATATTGGATTAATAGCATTAGTCAGTGGATTTTTGGCGATAGTAATTTCGCAGTGCGTTTTGGCTCAGTATTCAGCATTATGCTCAGCGCATTTCTTCTTTATCGATTAGCTATGATGATGTGGCAGTGTCGTCAGACAGCATTTATCTCCTGCCTGATTTACATTTCCATGTTTATTGTGTTTTCTGTCGGGACTTATAGTGTCCTCGATCCTATGTTTTCATTATGGGTCACGGCAGGAATTGTTAGCTGCTATTGGGCACTGAAAGCCAGTAGTACCCGAGAGCGGTTTTTTGCCTGGTTTGTGCTGGGTATAACCTGTGGCATGGCTTTTATGACAAAAGGCTTTCTGGCACTGGTTCTGCCGGTGATCTCGATGATACCAGTCACGATATACCAGAGACGCTTTCTGGAGATGCTTCGCTTTGGTCCGATTGCCATTATCGGCGCTGTTTTGATTAGTCTGCCGTGGGTGATTGCAGTTGCTGTTCGGGAGCCTGATTATTGGCATTATTTTTTCTGGATAGAACATATCCAGCGTTTTGCTTCCGAGAATGCACAACATGCATCACCATTCTGGTTTTATCTGCCGATAGTAATTTTGGGTGTCATTCCGTGGTTAGGATTATTACCCGGTGCATTATTTACCGGCTGGAAAGCGAAGAAAAATCATCCTGAAATGTTTTTTCTCTTATGCTGGTTCTGTATTCCTTTGATATTTTTCAGTATATCGAGAGGAAAATTACTGACCTATATCCTGCCGTGTATGGGGCCTTTAGCATTGATGATGGCAAAATACGCCGTTGATAGTATGAGAAATGGCAAAATAAAGGCATTGAAGCTTAATGGATTAGTCAATGTTTTCATTGGCCTGATTGCAATACTGGCACTGGTATTTTTGGAGATATTCCCCAAAAATCCTCTTTATCAGTCTAATGAGTTACATAAATGGGTATTGGGGATTCTGACATTTGCTGTCTGGGGTATCGTCGGGTATTTATGTTTCAGACATAATGGTAAGCACTGGCAATGGGCCGCAGCCTGTTCAATTATGCTTAGCCTATCAATAGGTAGTGCACTGCCTGATAAAACGATTAATTCTAAACTTCCACAAGATTTCATCCAACAAAACGAAAAAGAATTAGCAGAAAGTAAATATATTTTATCGGCATCCGTTGGGGTAGGGGCGGCACTGGCGTGGGAATTAAAGCGCAATGATATCTATTTATTCCAAAACAAGGGTGAACTGGCGTATGGGCTGGATTATCCGGATAGCCAAAACCGATATATAACGCTAGAGCAATTTCCCGTTTGGCTGACCAGCGCACGGAAAGATGGTCAGGTTGCCGTTGTTTTTTTATTATCGTCAAAAGGAAAACTGCCTGAATTACCCCAACCGGATCTTGTACAGCGAAAATCCCGTTTTGTTCTTGTCATTTATAAGAAGCAACCATGATGAACAGTAGTGCAGGATTATTGATACTTGTTAGTTTATTAACCTGTGCAGGGCAAATTTGCCAGAAACAAGCGGTTATCTGTTGGGGAAAAAAGACTCCCTATAAAACATTACTCGTGGTGGTATGGCTAGTGGCTGCTATGCTTCTTTTGGGGGCCGGAATGCTATTCTGGCTGCGATTACTCCAATTTTTACCACTCAGCATCGCCTATCCGATGCTGAGCATTAATTTTGTGGTAATAACATTGATCGGGCAATTTTTGTATAAGGAGAAAGTGGGGTTAAAACACTGGATCGGTGTTTTAGCCATTATGTCGGGGATCCTATTAATGAGTCTGAATCAATGAAGGGGTATTTTTGGGGAGTAGCGAATGTTTTACTGGTCACGGTCGCGCAGCTATTTTTGAAGTGGGGAATGGCTCGGTTACCTGAACTATCCTTATTGCTACATTGGTTCAGTATAGACTGGTTGTGGCTGAATCTTAATCCTTTGCTGGTGGTGATAGCAGGGCTTATCAGTTACGCATTATCTATGTTCTGCTGGTTTTTTACTTTGAAATATCTGCCATTGAATAAAGCGTATCCACTATTAAGCCTGAGTTACATTTTTGTTTATTTAATGGCGGTATTATTACCTTGGTTTAATGAAAATACCTCACCATTAAAAACGATAGGCATCTTGCTAATTCTATTCGGTGTTTGGTTTATTAGCAGGCCAGAAAGCAGGAGGGCTGATTGATGTCAATAAAAATCAGGCATTTATGTCTGCTATTGAGCCTGTTACTTATCGGTTGTTCTAACCATATCTCGCAATCGCAGCTACCACCATCGCGAGCAGCTCTGTCTGATCCGATTATGGTTATCGCAAAATTAAAAGAGCAACTTGAACAATGGCAGGGGACACCTTACCGCTATGGAGGTATGGATCGGCGGGGTGTGGATTGCTCAGGTTTTGTTTATCGTACATTTCATGATCGCTTTAATATCCTCCTTCCACGGACAACAAATCAGCAAACTCAACTGGGAACCCGGATCAGCAAAAAGGATTTGATGCCGGGTGATCTGGTATTTTTCAAAACCGGTAGTGGTGCTAACGGATTACATGTTGGGATTTATGATATCAATAATGAATTTATTCATGCCTCTACCAGCAATGGTGTTATGCGTTCCTCTCTTGATAATGTTTATTGGCAGCGTGTATTTTGGCAAGCCCGCAGAATATGACCACGACCTGAATCACCAATTTAATCTGAGCGTTATGATATCCTAAGGCATTGTTTTTCTTTGTCTGGAGACAAGTAATGTCTAGATTACGGTTGCTGTTGTCTGATTCTTATGATCCCTGGTTTAATCTCGCTGTTGAAGAGTGTATTTTTCGGCAAATGTCACCAGAGCAGAGTGTTTTGTTCCTATGGCGCAATGCCAATACAGTTGTCATAGGGCGTGCGCAAAATCCGTGGAAGGAATGTAATACGCGGCGCATGGAGCAGGATGGTGTAAAGCTAGCCCGGCGCAGTAGTGGCGGTGGTGCCGTTTTTCATGATTTGGGGAATACCTGCTTTACCTTTATGGCTGGTAAGCCAGCCTATAACAAAGAGATTTCTACTCAGATTATTCTGGACGGACTAAAAAAATCAGGTATTCATGCGATGGTTTCTGGTCGTAATGATCTGGTTTTATCATCTCCGGAAGGAGAGCGTAAAATTTCAGGCTCTGCATATCGGGAAACTAAAGATCGCGGATTTCATCATGGGACGTTGCTGATTAATGCAGATTTGAACCGCCTTGCTAATTATCTCAACCCTGATCCTAAAAAATTACAGGCGAAAGGCATTACTTCTGTTCGTTCCAGAGTGGCAAATCTGTCAGATTTGTTGCCAGACATTACGCATGAAAAAGTATGTGCAGGGATCACCGATGCGTTTTTTGAGTATTTTGGTGAAGTGGTAGAGCCGGAAATTATTTCACCGCAGGCGTTACCAGATTTACCCGGTTTTGTTGATGTTTTCAAGAAGCAAAGTAGCTGGGAATGGAACTTCGGGCAGGCCCCCGCATTCAGCCATACACTGGATACCCGGTTTTCTTGGGGGGGTATTGAGTTGCATGTTGATATTGAGCATGGAGTTATTAATCGTTGCCAAATTTTCACTGACAGTCTTGAGCCCGCACCATTTGAAATACTGGCAAAAAAACTGGCAGGAGTGCTATATCAGCCTGAAGCTGTTGAGCAGATAATTCAGGCTATCAGAGAGCAATACCCCTTACTGGATGCAGAGTTACAGCAATTTTCATATTGGTTGATAAATGAACTGAAATAGAAAAAATAATTGGCAGAGGTTAGCCCTAAAAGAAGGTCAACAACAGGGAAGTTGACCATAAAGAATGATAATTACTATGAGTTATTCTTCGCAAAATAAGAATGTCTTTAACTCAGGTAATTTGCCATTTTCTCGGAATTTAGCCGGTGTGGTATTAAAGTGCTTTTTAAAGATCCGTGTAAATGTAGCCTGCGAACTGAAACCATATTGCAGGGCGATATCCAGAATCGGCAAGTCATCTTCGTGTAACGACTTGGCGGCTTCATGAAGGCGGCGCCGACGTACATACTGACCCAATGTACAGCCTTTCAATTCCTTAAAAATGCGTTGTAAATGCCATTTTGAATAACCACTTTTATGGGCAATGGCATCTATTTTAATACCTTCAGTCAGTTGAAGCTGGTTTTCTAACCATTTAACAATATCGTTGATAACACTTTCTAACATATATACCTCCCACTAATGTGGGCTTGTGCTAAAAAAGAGTGATATACAAATGATAATTAATATTATTGGAATGGCTCATTTTAATAATATATTTTATCGCGTATACGCAAAATGTGCGATCTTAAATTAATAAGGATTAATTATATTTAATCCCTGATTATACCTCCGGATATTTTTTTCTTCCGTTTTCACTTAGCACTATTTTTCATATTGGACAAAATAGAGGCGAATATTTTATTTGATACTGCCTGAAAGGCATTTAAGGGCATGGAAAGTATAAAATATATTTCCGAACCAGATAAAATCAGCTTCTGCACTCATTACTGGGTGCTTTTTTATTGTAGGGATATGTGATTTTTTGTGTGGTTTTGTTTTGAATTTGTTGTTTTTCTTGGTGGGTATTTAGCATGTTTATCTTTTTAGCCAAAAAATTGATGTTTTTTATTTTATATGCATTGGTGATAGCGGGAACAACGGGTTTGTTATTTTTAGATGTTAATTATTTACATAACAATGTACAGGAAGAGTCACTGACAGAAATTTTTCAGGAGCTTTCTCTAATTATCATTGCAACTTTGCTGTTTTATGAAGCAAAGAGAAATTCGAAATTACGGACATCGCTTATTTTGATGGCTGGCTTTTTTAGTTGCCTGTTAATCAGAGAGCTGGATGTATATTTTGATGTTATTTTCCACGGAGCATGGGCGTGGTTTGCTATTCCTCTGGCTTTGCTCTGCATCAGTTACGCTGTCACGCAGGGTTCTAAAACTCTTGTTGGGCTTGTGCATTTCACCCGTCATCAAAGTTATTCAATGATGATTTGCGGGCTTTTATGCGTATTAGTATTTTCCCGCTTGTTTGGTATGGGGGCACTCTGGCAAGAGCTAATGGATGAGCATTTTAATCGAGCAGTCAAAAATATGGTGGAAGAAGGTTGTGAAATGTTGGGTTATGCTTTATGCCTGATAGCGACATTTTGGTATCTACCATCGGCTCGCCAACAACGGCTGATGGATATGAAGTAATTCTTCCCTGATATTGCATATCCGATGTGATTATTGAGGCAATTTTTGCTGATATTTGCAAAAGTTGCCTCTAGAAAGGAAATAAACTATTGACGGAGATAAATCTGTGGCTGATGAGTTTCAGGATGTTGCATAACGCCTAAATCAGCCCGATACCATTGTTTAAGAATATCGTCACGCAGAACATCTTGTGGTGTACCTGAGGCGACTAATTCTCCTTTATGTAACAGGAGAATTTTATCTGCGTAGAGTGCAGCCAGATTCAGGTCATGCAATACACAACAGACAGCCAGAGGACGCTGCCGTGTAAGGTTATGAACAAGCCGCAATGTATGCTGCTGGTGGTAAAGATCCAGTGCTGATGTTGGTTCATCCAAAAACAAGCAAGATCCTGTAGGCTCTGGGTGCCAGAGCTGAGCCAGTGTTCTGGCCAACTGAACCCGTTGCTGTTCTCCTCCGGATAGTTGTTGGTAATTACGATGTTTCAGCTCTTCACATTCGGTCAATGCAATCGCTTCATTGATAGCCGTTTTCTTATGGGTGCTTTCATGGGGAACACGCCCCATCGCAATGATTTCTTCAACACTAAAAGGAAAGGAAAGCGAGCTATATTGCCGCATTACTGCGCGAATACGAGCGAGTTTTTGCGGCTCCCAGTCAGCAAGGGAAGTGCCCTGTAACAGGCACTCTCCACTGGCTGGTGAAACATAACCTGTTAACAGCCGTAACAGAGTGGATTTACCTGCACCGTTAGGCCCAATAATTGCAACAACTTCCCCCTGATTAAGAGAAAGAGACACATCCTTGATAATTTGACGTTGCCCGATGAAATAGTTCAGGTTTTTAGCTTCGAGCAAACTTTTTTGCATTATTGGCTCCATTACAAACGGCCCCCTGATGGTTTAAGAATTAACCATAAAAAGTAAGGCGCACCGATTAAACCAGTGATAAGGCCGACCGGCATTTCAGCGGGGGCCACCAGTGTTCTGGCTAATGTATCCGCAGTTAATAACAGGCATGCTCCACCTAATGCAGAAATTGGCAGTAACCATGAGTGATCGCCACCAAAGCGCAACCTGACAAGATGGGGAATGACAAGGCCGATAAAACCAATAACACCGCTCAATGCCACAGCGCAGCCAATCAGTAGGGCACTCAGTAGAAGTAACTGAAACTTAGTCCGTTGAACATTAATGCCTAAATAGTGTGCTTCTTCGTCTCCTAACTGAAGGAGATTCAGTTTTCGTGACTGACTGAGCGTCAGCAGGCAAACCGGAATAATAATAGAAGCGGCAATAATCAGTGTTGGCCATTCAATCTGGTTTAATGAGCCCATCATCCAAATGGTGAATTGCCGTAATTGCTGATCATCACTGATATAGCTCAATACACCGATAAACGATGCGCACAGAGTATTAATGGCAATACCGGCAAGCAGCAATTTTGACATATTGCCGTGGTTGTATTTATTGAGCGAAAAGATCAGGAATGAAACCAGTAAGCTGCCGATAAAAGCAGCAATGATATGGGCGTATAATGCAATACTCGCAGGTAAGGAAAGAGGCACAACAATAGTCAGTGCCACTGTCAGTGCTGCACCACTGCTGATCCCCAATAGCCCGGAATCAGCAAGAGGGTTGCGGAATAGCCCTTGCATGACAGCACCAGACATAGCCAGCGCACTTCCAACCAGAATAGCCAGCAAAATGCGCGGAAGGCGAATGTTTAACCAAATCTGCCAGTGTGGGTCCTCCAAAGAGGACTCCCACAGTGTTTTAAAAGAAAGAGGCAATGCCCCCATGTTGGCTGAGCTGATTGCCAGAATAAACAGCAATACAGTCAGTAACATCAAGCCAAGGCTGGGGGATTGAGAACGACTCATTGCACTTTCTCCGCAGCCTCACGGACTTTTTTCATGACAGCGGGTGTCTCGATACCGAATCCGAGCAGGCCCATTTCATCCACAACGACGACCTGTTTTTTCTTGCCAGCGGGCGTGAAACTCATTCCCGGAAGTTGCCACAGTTTATCCATTCCACCCAAAGTCTTCAGGCCATCAGTACTGATTAGCAGCAAGTCAGGCTGGCTGGCAATAACACCTTCCTGAGACAGAGGACGGTATCCATTGAATCCCTGCATGGCATTTTGAGCACCAATGGCGTGAATAATCTGATCTGCCGCCGTTTTCTGACCGGCAGCCATTGGCATGATCCCGCCGTGACTCATGACAAACATGACTTTTGTTGGGATCTCTGACGTGGTGATTGTAGCCAGCTGCTGCTGATATTGAGTGATTAGCTCTTCACCACGTTTTTCCTGTTTGACCGCCTTAGCGACGGTCTTAATTTTTTCAGGAACGGCTTCTAACGAGGCTTTGCTTGTCACTTTAATGACTTTTACACCGGAATCTTCTATTTGCTTGAGTGCCAGAGAAGGTTGAGCCAGTTCGCTTGCGATCACCAGTGATGGTCGCATAGACAGAACGCCTTCTGAGCTCAGCATGCGCATATATCCCACATCAGGAATTGAAAGTATTTCCTGAGGATTTTTGCTGGTACTGTCTCTGGCAACAACATGCTGCCCTTCACCCAGTGCAAAAACAATTTCAGACACATCACCACCGATTGTGACAATACGTTCAGCAGAGAACGCACTGGCAGAGATGGTAAGCATAAATGTTAGAAGCCACTTTTTCATGCTACACAATTTTCCTTTTCTGGTTGCAGTTTAGGCAGAGCGGCAACCTGATCACGCCATTGTGCCTGCTCAGGAGTACCTTCAGTACGCTGACCATACAATTGGGCGATTTGGTTACCTTCAGCATCAAACAACTCAAGGCTGGTGACGAAACCATCTGTTGTTGGTTTACGTGTGATCCAGCTTTCAGCGATAGCACTTTCAATCAGATGCAATGTGAAATTGCGATTAAAAATGTTAGCCCACTTCTGGGAAGAGTTTTCTTCCTGATAAGGCATCAAGCGCTCCAGTTTACCAGTAAAAATCTGGATACAACCGCGGTTGCCGACGAAGATCATAATTTCATTTTGATCTTTGTGTGCAACTTCAAGGATCTGAGTCAGAGCGGAGTTATCTACACGATATGCCAGATCATCGTTGACAGCATTGAAGATTTGCTGACGGTTCAGATTATGGCGGCTCATCATAATGAAGAACTGGTGAACGTCAGTCATTGCACGCCATTCTTCATCCAACTGCACTTTCAGTTGTTCAGTCATTTCTGCATATTCAGGGGATTTTGCCGGTTGAACTTCCAGAGCAGAGTTTTCTTCTGTCTGGTATTTTTCAATCAGTGCTTCCCATGCAGCCATATCTGTATTAGCGGTGGTGTACACTTTGTGCAACGCATCACCCTGACGGTCAAAGAACTGAACGCTGTGACGCAGACCGTTTTTCGCTGGTTCTACCAGATAGAAAACACTGCTCCAGTGATCGAAAAATACACGCAAATCAAGTTCACGTGGATTGAGGATCAAGCCAACATGTTCGCTGAACTTGGTATTCTCGTAACGACCAACCTGCTCATGAACTGCGAAGTCATTACGGGTAATGGCTTTGGTTTCACCAACAGTTGCCAGTTCTTTCAGCAGAGTAGGAGCATCAACGTTCAGACGTTTCGCGTCGATACCGACACGACTGTGCAGTAATTCTCCTTCGCTGACATTAAGATAAGCCGCCAGATCGCGTGCATATTTGGCTTTATTATCTGCTTTTGCCTGTTGGTAACGTTCATAAAGTGACTGATTCACAGTTGCTAGCTCCTTAAAAAAATGGGGTATAGTTTAAAAATAGTACTTTTATTATTTACCATTGGTAGCTGATGAACAGTTTGGCATTACGGCCACTCTGTGGAGCACCCAATGTTGAGTAATATTGCTTGTCAAAAGCGTTGCCGAGCACGACAGAAGTTGTGACACCTTTTAGCTGGTTTTCGCCGTGGTAGCTGATATAGAAATCATTGACACCGTAGCCTGACTGTTGAGAAGCATTTTTCTTCCCATTTTTATCTTTAAAATTAGTCTGGCTAGTGAATTTACCTACCCAGCCAATAGATACGCCGGTATCAGAAAGAGGGATATCTAATGTGCTGGTTACGGTATCCGGGCTTAGCTCATCAATAGATTTGCCAGTTTGTCCATCTTTACCTGTGGTTCGGTTATAAGCCAGATCCCATGAAAACCAGTCAGTGCCATAATTCATTGAAACATCCCAACCCCAGATTTTGGCGTTAGGAATATTCACAGAGGTCGTAAAAAACCCTTTTTTGGTTTCTACGAACGTATTGATATAATCTTTTGCTTTGGTATCAAAATAACTGGCTTTGAATTTAAGGTCGTCGTTGGAAAGCAACAAATCATCGAAACGTAACCCAAACCCATATTCCTGAGTTTCGTTGCTTTCAGGGCGCAGATTAGGATTAGGTTTCCAGTAATTTGTTAGGGTGAAAGAGCCTCTTTCTGTTTTTTTATTGATAGAGAAATGCTTAGAGTCGTTATACATTTCTCCCATGGTCGGAGAACGGAATGCCTGAGAATAGGAAGCAAACAGCATCGACCAGTCTGTAGGAGTGATACTGATAGCGCCTTTTGATGACCATTTGTCGGCACTAATATCTTTATACTTATTATTTTTGTTATCGTTTGAAGCCTTGTAATTGTCATAGCGCGTACCAACGACAACTGAAACAGGCAGATCACGAATAGTTATTTCATCCTGTACCCAGCCGGATGCGAAACGGATATCTGCTTTTGGAAAACCGTTTATATTATCGCTGCTTGGTTTTTGTTTCTGTTTATAAACTTCAGTGCCATAAGTAAATTGATGAGCAGAAAAAGGCATTGCACTCAAATGAGAACGGTTTTCCAGTTTTATACCTAAAGTTTCTTGTCTGCGGCCTTCAAAGCCTTTTTCTTTCGTTTTGGTATTGATAGCGATATCGGAATAATAAATATCATTTCTCAGATCCAGCCAGTTATACCCCGATGGATTCAGTTTATAAGTCAGCTGCATATCACGTTGTGCTGTTGTGCGATCAGCCAAGACGTTATCGCTATGGTCATTAATATCCTGTGGATCTTTCGGCTCATGAGCTTTGTTGCGGTAATAACGTAATTCACCACCAATTGACTGGATATCATCAATTTTCCATGTGCCTTTCGCCATCACATTGCCGATGTTTTCATCGTTTCGACCTTTTACACCACCGCCATAGCGAATATTGCCAACATCGCGGGTACTGAAAGTAAACAGGCCATCAAGATTCTCAGTTTTACCAAAGGCTGCGGCTCCAAGCCCCCAGCTGTGATCTCCCGTTCCCGCACGGCTGAAAACACGAAAACCGCTATTTTGTCCTTCCTGTAAGAGGTCTGCTGCATCAACTGTCTGATAGGCAATCACACCACCTAGTGCACCACTACCGTAGAGCAGGGCGGATGGGCCACGAACGATTTCAACCTGTTTAATCAGCGCCGGATCAAGAAAAACACCATTAATATGCCCGGTATCAGTTCCCTGACGAACACCGTCAACCAGCATTAAAACCCCTTTTTGGGAGTAACCACGCAGGCTGATATCCTGCCCGTTAGCGCGCCCGTAATCAGCGGCATTAATCCCGGGGACTTTACGCAGTAAATCGTTAGCATTACCTGCAACTTTGCTGCTGGCTGAATTCCCTTCAACAACTGTTACCATCATTGGTGCTTCAAAACTATCACGCTGATTGCCTGTGGCATAAACCGTTATCGTGTCTTTATGCTTACTTTTTTCTACTGTATCTTTTTTGTCAGCTGAGATAGTGGCTGCGTGAGCAGAAGACAATCCTGTTAAAATAACAATACTTAATGCAGACAATTTCAGGTTTGGTGGCTGAATCCGGGACATGCAAGTTATCTCCATGATTTAATGGTGTTTTAAAACATACGAGTGGTTTTAATCCCATGACATGAATATGCCTTCTTTTCAGGATTATGATTAAGTCAAAATAAGATTTTGTTTAAGGTTGAACCACGATGTAATGCCAAAAGGATCTGCTGTTGCAAAGGGGTAATGTGATAGTACGGGTAGTCAGTTAGTATTTTCATAGCCAATATGAACAATAATTATTCTAATATTGAGAATAATTATCGTTTCTATGATGATTAACTTCAAGCTATTTTTTTATATAAGGAAGAATAGGTAGCTAAATGTTTTTTCAAGGGATATGGCTTCCATTATGCACAGAAGCCTAAAAGAGATACTAAAGAAGAGGTATTTAACACCGTTTTTTAGCTGATTCGGCCAGTATATGAAGGAACTCTTCTGTATCTTGCCAGCTAAGGCATGGGTCAGTAATCGATTGTCCATAGGTCAGAGGTTCTCCCAACATAATTTTTTGGGAACCTTCAACTAAAAAACTTTCCGCCATAACACCAGCAATGGCTGTTGAACCAGAATGGATCTGCTGGCTGATATCTCTGGCGACATCCAGTTGCCGACGGTGGATTTTCTGGCAGTTACTGTGGCTGCAATCAATGATCAGCCTTTCCGGTAAGCGGAACTCACGCAGTTTCTGACAGGTTGCGGTAATATCTTCAGCGTAGTAATTAGGTTTTTTTCCGCCCCGCATGATAACGTGCCCGTAGGGATTTCCACTGGTTTGGTAAATTGTCATCATCCCGTCTTTATCCGGTGACAGGAACATATGTCTGGCACTTGCTGCACGTATTGCATCAATCGCAATGTGAGTATTGCCGTCAGTACCGTTTTTAAATCCGACAGGGCACGAGAGGGCAGAAGCCATTTCCCGATGGATTTGGCTTTCAGTTGTTCTTGCACCTATAGCGCCCCAGCTAATTAAATCCGCAATATACTGCCCGGTCACCATATCCAGAAATTCTGTCGCGGTAGGCATTCCCAATTCATTGATATTAATTAATAAATTGCGCGCAAGTGAGATCCCTTTATTGACTTGACAGGAACCATCCAGCATAGGGTCTGAAATTAATCCTTTCCAGCCGACAACAGTCCGCGGTTTCTCGAAGTAGGTTCTCATGACGATTTCCAGACTATGCTGATATTTTTCACGCAATACTTGCAGGCGTGATGCATAATCAAGAGCAGCATCGGTATCGTGAATAGAACAGGGACCGATAATAACCAGTAAACGTTGATCGTTACCAGTGAGAATGGCTTCAATGCGTTCTCGTGACAGCGTCACATTTTGGCGTATTTTTTCTGATATCGGATACTGTTCAGAAAGGGTTTTAGCTGTTATCAGCTTATCAATAGAGCGGGTTCGTAGCTCATCTGTTTTGTACATATACTTTCTCGAATTCTACTTCATTTTGAGGCGCAGCCTGGCGTGATGGAAATTACAATAACTCAGCCTCCGATAAATTCAACAAAACATTAATGTCAATTTAAGCGAAACGCTTGTGTATGAAATTTTAATGATGCCTGAATTATGCTGATTCTTTGGGTCAGAACATACGCCGTTTCAGTCCCATACTGTCAATAATCTTGGCTGAAATCTCTTCGACAGAATAATTGGTGGTATTTAAGTAATTAATCTTATTTTTACGAAATAGAGCTTCAACTTCAGCAAGTTCGATACGACATTGTCGTAATGAAGCATAACGGCTGTTTTCTCTGCGTTCTTCACGGATAGCAGCTAGCCTCTCGGGGTTTATTGTCAGGCCGAACAGCTTATGCTGGAACGGCTTGAGCCCGGCAGGGAGTTGTAAGTTATCCATATCATCATCAGTGAAAGGGTAATTTGCTGCCTGAATACCAAACTGCATGGCAAGGTAAAGGCTGGTAGGGGTTTTTCCACAGCGTGAAACACCCAGAATAATCACTTGTGCCTGATCGAGATTACGCAGTGAAATGCCATCATCGTGTGCCAGAGCATAATCAATGGCTGCAATGCGGGCATCATACTGACTCAGGTTTTTTTTAGATAAACCGTGTGTACGGTGTAGCTCTGGTTTTGGTTCCAATCCTATTTCCTGCTGCAATGGTGCGACGAGAGTCTGGACTATATCCAGACAAAAGCCGTCACTGCTGGTAATAATATTTTTAACCTCGCCGGAAATTATGGAATAAAAAACCAGTGGTCTGATATTTGTGGCCTGATAAAGATTATTTATCTGGTTTCTGATTTCTTCGGCTCTTATTTTGCTGGTGACGAAGGGTAAGGTATAAGACGTCATCGTAATCGGAAATTGAGATAATACAGCATGGCCGAGGACTTCTGCTGTAATTGCTGTACCGTCGGAGATGAAAAAGACACTACGCTCCAGTGGTTCATTTTCCTGATTCTGCGGGAATGGGATCTCTATCATTGTATTTTCTTTTATTAGTGGGTAGGTGGATATATTACAATATTAGCTGAATCGTTTTTATTGCAAATAACAACTACAGATAGTGTTTTGGATTATACCTGTAAAAAAATAATATTGCTGGGTTGATCGATTCACCTTTCCATATATAGCAATACATTGTGCTAGGCTATTTCCTGCTGTAAAGAGCAGCACTAATTTTCCGATTTGTACCTCCGAATGTAAAAAGGATAGTTTCAATGTCCAATAATGGCCTCACCCCATGTAATGTACTTTGGTATAACCAACTAGGCATGAATGATGTTAATCGGGTCGGTGGTAAAAACGCCTCGCTTGGTGAGATGATCACCAATCTGGCCGACCTTGGTGTATCTGTTCCCAATGGTTTTGCTACAACAGCACAGGCATTTAATGATTTTTTGGAACAAAGTGGTGTTAATCAGCGTATTTATCAATTATTGGATGAAATAGATGTTGATGATGTCAATCAATTAGCTAAGGCTGGTGCACAGATCCGTCAGTGGGTGATTGATACGCCATTTACAGCACAACTGGAAAAAGATATCCGGGAAGCTTACTTGCAACTGTCTGAAGGTGAGCCTGATGCCTCTTTCGCTGTCCGTTCCTCCGCAACGGCCGAAGACATGCCGGATGCCTCTTTTGCAGGGCAACAGGAAACTTTCCTGAATGTACAGGGTATTGATGCGGTGATGGTTGCCATTAAACATGTCTTCGCATCTCTCTTTAATGATCGTGCTATTTCCTACCGTGTCCATCAGGGTTATGACCACCGCGGCGTGGCACTGTCAGCAGGTGTACAGCGGATGGTACGCTCTGATTTGGCATCATCCGGTGTCATGTTTACGATTGATACTGAATCCGGTTTTGATCAGGTTGTGTTTATTACATCTGCCTATGGTTTAGGTGAGATGGTTGTGCAGGGCGCAGTAAATCCTGATGAATTTTATGTGCATAAACCTACATTAAAAAATAATCGCCCAGCGATAGTTCGACGTAATCTGGGCTCCAAAAAAATACGTATGGTCTATGCAGACAGCAAAGAACACGGTCAGCAGGTTCGGACAGAAGATGTTTCTGAAGCATTGCGTAATTGCTTTTCTCTTGCCGATAATGAAGTCGAAGAATTGGCAAAGCAGGCCCTACTGATTGAAAAACATTATGGTCGCCCGATGGATATTGAATGGGCGAAAGACGGGCATAATGGTCGACTGTATATTGTACAGGCGCGCCCTGAAACAGTCCGTTCCAATCAGCAGGTGATGGAACGCTATCAGCTTAATGAACAAGGCAGTGTGCTGGTGGAAGGCCGTGCAATCGGGCACAAAATCGGTATTGGTACAGTTAAGGTTATTCACAATCTCAGTGAAATGGATCGTATTCAGGTCGGCGATGTGCTGGTGACAGACATGACTGACCCGGATTGGGAGCCAATCATGAAAAAAGCAGCAGCGATTGTGACTAATCGTGGAGGGCGTACTTGTCATGCTGCTATCATTGCCCGTGAACTGGGTATTCCTGCTGTTGTGGGTTGTGGCGATGCAACAGAACGCCTGAAAGAAGGCGAACTGGTCACGGTCTCCTGCGCAGAAGGGGATACGGGTTTTGTTTATCGGAATAAACTGGATTTCAGCATCCAAAGTTCGCAGGTTGATGAGCTGCCAGAATTGGATGTTAAGATCATGATGAACGTTGGTAATCCGGATCGTGCATTTGATTTTGCCTGCCTGCCGAATGAAGGTGTGGGGCTGGCGCGTCTGGAATTCATCATAAACCGCATGATTGGCGTTCATCCCCGCGCACTGCTTGAGTTTTCTGAGCAATCTCCTGAATTACAGGCACAGATTAAATCTTTAATGACAGGCTATGATGATCCTGTTGAATTTTATGTTGGACGCCTGACTGAAGGTATTGCCACGCTGGCCGCTGCATTCTGGCCTAAACGCGTCATTGTCCGTTTGTCTGATTTCAAATCGAATGAATACGCAAATCTGGTGGGTGGAGAGTTCTACGAACCGCATGAAGAAAACCCGATGCTTGGTTTCCGTGGTGCCGGTCGTTATGTTTCTGACAGTTTCCGTCAGTGTTTTGCGCTGGAATGTGAAGCAGTCAAACGGGTACGTAATGTTATGGGATTAACAAATATTGAAGTCATGATCCCGTTTGTACGCACAGTGGCGCAGGCCGAAGCCGTTGTATCAGAGTTGGCATCACAAGGCTTGAAGCGTGGTGAAAATGGGCTGAAAGTCATTATGATGTGTGAAATCCCATCAAATGCGTTATTAGCAGAACAATTTCTCGAGCATTTTGATGGTTTCTCTATCGGCTCAAATGATATGACTCAATTGGCATTAGGCTTGGATCGTGATTCAGGTGTTGTCTCCGAATTATTCGATGAACGTAATGATGCGGTGAAACAATTACTTTCTATGGCTATTCAGGCGGCCAAGCGTCAGGGAAAATATGTTGGTATTTGCGGTCAGGGGCCTTCAGATCACGAGGATTTTGCCGAGTGGTTAATGAAAGAAGGAATTGACAGCTTATCATTAAATCCTGATACAGTGGTGAAAACCTGGGTTTCTTTAGCAGGAAATAATTAATAACCATCTAATTCAGACATAAATTAAAAAGCCTGTTAAAAATATTTTCAGGCTTTTTCCTTTATAACACGATCTTTTTTAATGCGAGTGGTATTTTATATAATTCCAACGGGAATTTTTTCCAAAAAAAAAGCCTATCATGGGCTGACAGGCAAAGACTACACACAGCAATATATATTACTTCACACATCTCAGTTTGTGGCGTATACAAACTAAGACTGCTATTCATGGGAAACATAGTTTCGATGAAATGAATACTAATTTAATAAATCAGTTTATTCATTAAGAATTCTCTTAATAAATCAGAATTGGAAAAACAAATTTAAAAAGCAACTTTCTCGTAACAAGTTTTTTGAGATTATTTACTGATGGAATGAATATGTATTTTTTATAGGCACGAGATAATGCATTTACTTTAATGATAATTGCGCGGAAAAATAATTTTCCGCGCTTTGTGTTTTATTATTGCATATGAACTTTTTTGAAATACTGCTTAGTGACTTCTATTTAATTTCGGGTTTGGGTACTTCATCCATCCATGCCAGTAATAGGCTGTAAGAAACAGCCAGTACAACCGGCCCGATAAATAAACCAATTACGCCCAGCGAAAGTATGCCGCCAATGACGCCAGTAAGAATTAAAACCATAGGTAAATCGGCACCCAGACGAATAAGGAAAGGCCGAAGAACACCATCCATAGTGACCAGAATTAAGCTCCAGACCACTAAAATTGTTCCCAGAGTTGTTTCACCTGTCCAGTACAGCCAGATAATAGACGGAATAAGAACTAACAGAGGGCCTAACTGTGCAACGCAGAGTACGAACATCAGAACAGTCAGAACCATAGCATAGGGAATACCTGCAATTGCTAACCCAATACCGCCTGCGATGGCCTGCACAAGGGCAGTTACAACTACACCAAGAGCAACAGCGCGGATAGAACGTGCAGCCAGTACAACAACCGCATCGCCTCGTTTACCTGCCAGCCGGATAGCGAAATGGCGAATTCCCTGCATCACATGTTCACCTTTCCAGTAAAGTAGAACACTGAACAGCACCATTAAGGTCAGGTGGAATAAAAACCGGCCAGCATTGGCAGCCTGAGCAAAAAACCATGTGGCTGCTTTTCCGATATAAGGCGGAATTTTAGCCATGAGCATATTACTGCCCTCAGAGATGATGTTCTGCCATTTAATATATAAATCCTGACCGACGACCGGAATTTTATTTAGCCATTCCAATTGAGGTAGGTGCATATTGGATGGAGATTTTGCCCATTCAATGAGTGGTGCACTGTTTTCCAGCAGGTTGCTAACCAATAATGCAATGGGAATAACAAATAATAAAATGAGCAGTAACGTCATAATGGAAACTGCTATCCAACGTTTTCCCCATAAACGTCGCTGTATTTTTTCCATTAGCGGCCAAGTTGCGATAACCACCATTCCTGACCAGATGAACCCTAAAACAAATGGACTTAAAACCCAAAAGCTGGTTGTAATGAGCAGTAAAATGAAGAACAGTACAAATAGCAGCTTGGGTAAATCCTGATGTGGTTGCGATTTTTCCATGAAATGATTTCTCTCGGCGATTAAAAATACTGTCGGGATCCACAATGGTAAATAAATATAACGTTATTTCACATGTTGCTCAAAACTGGCAAATATTGTGATATTGTTAAAAGCCTGCCTGTTCAGATCCCTGTCTGAACCCGACAATGAAGGTAGTATATAACTATAGCAATGTGGACAATTATTAGAAAAGGGGCAATGAGCCAATGATCCCACGTATACCACAAGCCCCCCGAGTCAGTGAACTGGTAAAGGAATATTTGACTGTACTGAAGGAAGCCGGTTTTACAGGCGATACTGCCAGCAATTACGCTGATCGACTCACTATGGCGACAGATAATAGTATTTATCAGTTGTTACCACAAGCGGTTATCTTTCCCCGCTCAACTGCTGATGTTGCACTGTTGGCAAGAGTTGCGGGAGAAAAGCGCTTCCATTCGCTGACATTTACCCCCCGGGGAGGCGGAACGGGTACGAATGGGCAGGCACTCAACAATGGCATTGTTGTGGATATGTCCCGTTATATGAAAAGAATTCTGGAAATTAACCCGGAACAAGGGTGGGTTAAAGTTGAAGCCGGAGTTATCAAAGATCAGCTCAATCAATATCTAAAGCCTTTCGGTTATTTTTTTTCTCCTGAATTATCAACAAGTAACCGTGCCACATTGGGTGGAATGATCAATACCGATGCATCCGGTCAGGGGTCGCTGGTGTATGGAAAAACGTCAGATCATGTACTTGGCGTCCGGGCTGTTTTACTGGGTGGGGAAATGTTTGATACCCGCCCAATGAATACAACATTGGCGGAATCGATTGCGAAAGAAAATTCAACCGTCGGGCATATCTATAACACCGTACTCGAACGCTGTCGTGAACAACGGGAATTAATTCTTGAAAAGTTCCCAAAACTTAATCGGTTTTTGACGGGGTATGATTTACGCCATGTCTATAGTGATGATCTGCAATCTTTTGACCTGACACGCATCTTAACGGGCTCTGAAGGTACTCTGGCTTTTATTACCGAAGCAACGCTGGATATTACGCCTTTGCCAAAAGTCAGGCGGCTTGTAAATGTAAAATATAATTCTTTTGATTCAGCTCTGCGTAATGCTCCATTTATGGTTGAAGCTAAGGCACTTTCTGTTGAAACTGTGGATTCTAAAGTTCTCAACCTTGCACGGGAAGATATCATCTGGCACTCAGTAAAAGAGCTGATTACCGATGTGCCTGATAAGGATATGCAAGGGCTGAATATTGTTGAATTCAGTGGCAATGATGAACAGCAAATTGATCAACAGGTTAGTACGCTCTGCCAGCGCCTTGATGAACTGATGGTGAACAATCAGGCCGGGATAATCGGTTACCAGACTTGTCACCATTTAGATGATATTGAACGCATTTATGCGATGCGAAAAAAATCTGTTGGTTTACTTGGCAATAGTAAAGGTGCAGCCAAACCCATTCCATTTGTGGAAGACACGTGTGTTCCTCCTCAGCACCTTGCTGATTATATAGCTGAATTTCGCCAGCTCTTGGATAGCCATCAGCTTAATTATGGTATGTTCGGCCATGTGGATGCAGGTGTTTTACACGTGCGGCCTGCATTGGATATGTGCGATCCTCAGCAGGAAATGCTAATGAAGCAGATTTCCGATGAAATAGTTCATCTGACGGCCAAATATGGTGGATTATTATGGGGGGAACACGGAAAAGGCTTCCGGGCAGAATATAGCCCCGCTTTCTTTGGTGAAACCTTGTACAATGAACTGCGTCGGATTAAAGCTGCATTTGATCCGCTTAACAGGCTGAATCCGGGAAAAATCTGCCCGCCAATAGGCATTGATGCTCCCATGATGAAGGTTGATGCGGCCAAGCGAGGCACTTTTGACAGAACGATCCCTGTTAATGTCAGAAGCACATTCCGTGGAGCAATGGAGTGTAATGGCAATGGCCTATGCTTCAATTTTGACGTTAAAAGCCCGATGTGTCCTTCAATGAAAATCAGCCAGCATCGGATCCATTCACCCAAAGGCCGGGCTACTCTTGTCAGGGAATGGCTGCGGCTTTTGACGGAGCAGGGGGTTAAACCTGAATTACTGGAGCATGGGCTTGGCCAGTCGCGTCCCAGCCTGCGTGGTTTGATTGAAAAAACACGTTATAGTTGGCAGGCATGGCGGGGAGAGTATGATTTTTCACATGAAGTAAAAGAAGCGATGTCAGGCTGTCTGGCCTGTAAGGCCTGTTCGACACAATGCCCGATTAAAATTGATGTGCCATCGTTCCGTTCCCGTTTTCTGGCTTTGTATCATAGCCGTTACTTACGTCCGTTGCGTGATCACATCGTCGCTAACGTTGAAGACAGTACTCCATTAATGGCAAAAGCACCCCGCGTATTTAATTTCTTTCTGCGGCAGCCATGGGTGCAAAAACTCAGCCAGCATACTATTGGTATGGCTGATCTACCTCAGCTTTCCTATCCGACATTACAGCAGCAATTGGCAGGACACTATGCGGTGGGAACGACACTGGAACAGCTCGAAACCTTATCTTCATCTCAGCGTAAACAGCATGTACTTATTGTTCAGGATCCTTTCACCAGTTACCACGATGCAAAAGTGGTAACTGATTTTGTGCGACTGGTTGAGAAACTGGGATATCAGCCAGTGTTGTTACCGTTTTCTCCCAATGGAAAAGCGCAACACGTCAAAGGTTTCTTAAATAAGTTTGCTAAGACAGCCCGGAAAACGGCTGACTTTCTGAATCGGGCGGCACAATTGGATATTCCGATGGTGGGTGTCGATCCGGCCTTAGTTCTGTGTTATCGGGATGAATACAGGGATATTCTCGGTGAACATCGGGGTAATTTTAATGTCCAATTAGTTCATGAATGGCTGGTTAATATATTGCCAGAAATTATTCCAACAGAAAAACGTGACAATGTAACACCTAGTCATGACTGGTATCTGTTTGGTCACTGTACAGAAGTGACAGCATTACCTAACAGCGGTAAACAGTGGAGTGACATCTTTCACCACTTTGGCGATAATTTAAACAGCGTCAACGTGGGGTGCTGTGGTATGGCTGGAACGTATGGCCACGAAAAAAATAATCTCGAAAACTCGCTGGGTATTTACCGGCTTTCATGGGCGCCAGCATTGAGCAACCTTGCTTTGGAGCATTGCCTTAGCACCGGTTATTCATGCCGTAGTCAGGTGAAGCGCATAGAAGGAAAAGTACTTAAACACCCATTACAAGCTTTATTGGAGATAGTGTAGTGATTCAGAAACAACAAATTTGGAAACGTAGCGCAGATGTCAGCATGCTAAATCAATTGAGAAATGACTGCATGCTAGAATATGTTGGAATAGAAATAACCCGTCTTGGTGATGATTTTCTTGAAGGCACAATGCCGGTTGATCAACGAACTAAACAGCCATTCGGGATTTTGCATGGTGGGGCATCTGTGGTGTTGGCAGAATCACTGGGTTCACTTGCTGGCTATCTTTGCTCTGAAGGTGAACAGAAAGTTGTCGGTGTAGAAATTAATGCGAATCATATTAAAGCCGTGCGTGATGGTATAGTTAAAGGAGTCTGCAAAGCAATCCATCTTGGACGTTCTCATCAGGTCTGGCAGATTGATATTTATAACGGACAGCAACAATTATGTTGCACATCTCGTTTGACTACAGCGATATTGTTCTAATATTTGGTATATAAAAGCAGTTTTCTTAGTTTTTATTGTGGCAAAGGGGGGTAAAATAGCCTTATGTGAGGCTATTAATTAACCACTGGCATTCAAATATCATTGAGGAAGTGTGTATGAAGCGATTTTTGACTTTTATCAGTACTTTCTTGATCGGCATGTTGTCGTTCTGCGGGATAGCTAATATGGCTTATGCGGTGGAATATCCGCTACCACCTGCTAACAGTAGCCTGATTGGTGAGAATTCCATCTATGTCGTTCCTAATGATGGACTTCCGCTGGAAGCCATAGCCGCTAAATACCAAATAGGTCTGTTGGCGATGTTAGAAGCCAATCCTGGTGTTGATCCGTATTTACCTAAACCCGGAACTAAGCTGGTCATTCCATCACAGATGTTGCTTCCCAATACTCCCCGCCAGGGTATTGTTATTAATCTGGCTGAAATGAGGCTCTATTATTATCCGAAAGGGAAAGATAGTGTCATTGTGTATCCAATCGGCATCGGGCAACTTGGGCGCAATACGCCAACAATGACAACCTCAGTCAGCCAGCTTATTAAAAATCCCACATGGACGCCTACTGCAAATATTCGCAAGGATTATGCGAGTCGAGGGATTATTCTGCCTGCTGTAATACCTGCCGGGCCAGATAACCCAATGGGTGATTTTGCTTTGCGTCTGTCAGCCGGGCGTGGAGAATATCTGATACATGGCACTAATGCCAATTTTGGTATTGGCATGCGTGTTAGCTCCGGTTGTATACGTTTACGTCCTGATGACATTAAAGCGCTTTTTCACAATGTTCCAAGAGGAACCCGTGTTCAGATTATTAATGAACCGATCAAATATGCAGTAGAACCGGATGGAAAACGCTATGTTGAAGTTCATCAGCCGTTGTCAAAAACAGAAGCGGATGATCCTCAGACCATGCCAATTAAGCGCCCGGAAGGGTTATCAAAATTTATTGGAAACAAGGGAACCAATGTTGTTTTGGTCGATCAGGAAATTATTCGTCGTTCTGGAATACCAGTAGCAGTAAATGAGAAAGGGCTTTCATCCAGCCACAGGGAAAAAGAGATATCACAGTTAGTGGAGGAACGTGAAGACGACACTCTGAACGTTCAGCCCGTTAAACTACCTCCGTTGAATCAGCCCACACCAGTCTATCAGACTAAGTCGTGACCTAAGCTGTAGATAATCCAAGATATACATAAAGAATGGCGTACTTATTAAGTACGCCATTCTTGAAAATGCTACAAATTTATTTTTTGTAGGAACGAACTTGGTTGTCAAGACGTTGGTTAGCACGAGCTGCTTCGTCTTTAGCTGTTTGTACATCAGAACGCATTGAGCCAACTTCGTTGCTCAGTTGGTCAACTTTGGAACCCAAAGTTAGAACCTGAGAAGAAAGCTGGTCAACTTTTTTAGCCGTGCTTGTACAACCTGCTAACATCGTAGAAGCGAGAATTACTGCGCCAAGTACAATTTTAGTACGATTCATCACAATACCCTCTAGATTAAGTTAATCTTCAAGTAGCTATCTAATTATTACACAAACTTTTTTAGAAAGAGAATAAATTTTGTCCGGATAAACAAATTCTACTGTTTTTCGCTCTAAAATAAGTTAATAATTTTTAGATAACTACAATAAAACGGTAATGAGAGGAATAATTAAATCAGAAAAATCTCAAACATTACGTGATGTATCTTCCAGTTTTTCACTGTACTGATGTAATAAACCAACAATATCCCATTGCCTATTTTATTATTTTGACACATTTTTATCTGGCAGAATCCGTGGGTTAAGTGAGTAAAATGCTTTAATGATGCGTATTAACGTCAATAATTTTAAAATAATTAGTGTATTTATTATACATCTTTTATTCCTGTTTTTGCGCTTATTACAGGAGCACATTTTTTTATTAGCGGTAGGAGGGACAAAAATATGGAGGGATTATTTATAAGCGCAGATCGCTCAATTAACGAGCGATCTGCTTTGTAATCAAAAATAATTACAGTACATGAACAGAAGATGTATTTGTTGTGCCGCTTGGTACTAATGCACCGGACACCATCACAATGATATCACCTTTACTTGCCATACCGCTGGCTAATGCAGCTTCTTTACCGATACGGTAAAAATCATCAGTAGAGGCAATTTCTTTGACTACCTGTGTAGCAACACCTTTAACCAGCAATAACTGACGGGCAGTGATTTCATTGGTAGTTAATGCGAGGATCCGTGCATTAGGGAAGTATTTACGCACAGATCTTGCGGATTTACCGCCATAGGTTGCAACAACGATCAGAGGGGCTTCCAGTTTTTCCGCAATTTCTACTGCGCCACGGCAAACCGCTTCAGTTACACGTAACTTCTGTGTTTTGGTATTTTCAATCCGGCTGCCCATAACGCGATCTGTACGTTCACAGATAGTAGCCATGATGGAAACGGCTTCAACTGGATATTTTCCTTTCGCACTTTCACCAGAAAGCATTACTGCGTCAGTTCCGTCCAAAATTGCGTTGGCAACATCACCAGCTTCGGCACGGGTAGGGCGTGGATTTTTGATCATGGAATCCAGCATCTGAGTCGCAGTGATGACAACTTTACGTGCAGAGTTACATTTCTCTATCATCATTTTCTGCGCGAAAATGACTTCTTCTACCGGGATTTCAACACCCAGATCACCACGGGCAACCATGATACCGTCTGAGGCTTCCAGGATCTCATCAAAATTGTTCAGGCCTTCCTGGTTTTCAATTTTGGAAATAATCTGGATATGTTCACCACCATGAGCTTTCAGGTGTTCACGAATTTCCAGAACATCAGAACGCTTGCGGATGAAAGAAGCAGCGATAAAGTCAACACCCTGTTCACAGCCAAAGATGAGATCCTGCTTATCTTTTTCTGCCAGCGCAGGCAGGTTGATAGAAACGTTCGGCAGGTTAACGCCTTTGTTTTCGCCTAAGTCACCGTTGTTCAGAACTTCACAGATAACTTCAGTGCCGGTGATCTCTTTTACTGTCATGGCAATCAGGCCATCATCGACCAAAACTGTATTACCTACAGATAAATCAGCTGGTAAGCCTGAATAGGTTACGGCAACGCGCTCCTGATTGCCGATAGTGGATTGATCAGTTGTAAAGGTGAAAGTCTGGCCAGCTGTCAGGGAAACATCGTTGCCATCTTCCAGCTTCATGGTACGGATTTCAGGGCCTTTAGTATCCAGTAAGATAGCTGCTTTTTTACCGGTTTTTGCAGTGACTGCGCGGATATTTTCAATACGCTGACCATGTTCTTCGTAATCACCGTGAGAAAAATTCAGGCGCATAACGTTCATGCCTGAGTTAAGCAGTTCGGTCAGTTTTTCTTCGGATTCAGTTTTTGGCCCGATAGTACAAACAATTTTGGTTTTTTTCATGACAATCTATCTACTACTGGTTTTAATGGATTAAAAAGAGTGTATTACCAACCATTGACATTATATGCCAGTGTCACTTGGCTCTGTTAGTCTGGCATTTTAAGTTGCGCAACATACATGGAAAACGGATGGCAGAAAAGTGTCAATTGGTTGTTTTTCATCAAGCCAGGCATGTATTAACCATGAGGATTTAGAGCGATTAATCATCTGCAATTTTTTCTGGATTCGGTAAATTAATTGGCTGAAACCATTCAACTAATGACAGGGCCGTATTATAGAGGCTAATTTCTGTGAAATGAATCAAAAAGTGATTCTTGAAAAAATTTATCTGAAAAGAATAAAAAATGAGCATATTCATATCAGAAAAATCAGAGAGTTGTTGCGCAACAGTGAAAAAATAATTTTTAGTAGCTTGAATATTGTGGATGGAAAAAGTGTTCTTATAAAGAATTCGAGTGGTTATTAGAAAAATAGTGAAGGTATTAAAGATAATAAAACGGAGGATATCAATTGTATGGTGCGTCCGAGTGGACTCGAACCACCGACCCCCACCATGTCAAGGTGGTGCTCTAACCAACTGAGCTACGGACGCACATAAATTTTAGTTGCTATGCCTACCATATATTTGGTGCGTCCGAGTGGACTCGAACCACCGACCCCCACCATGTCAAGGTGGTGCTCTAACCAACTGAGCTACGGACGCAATCTAAATTTCTATGGGTGACAACGGGGACGAATATTAACGATCGCTGAGCTATCTGGCAAGGGAAAAAATGCAAATTCGTGTTTGATTGCTCGCAATTACATCTTTTAGTCTGAATTTGCAGCTTTTTCCCCTTGAGATATTAATTTAATGTAACCTGAATTCTGGATAAGAAATTGACGAGAGGCCTGTTCCACGAGCAAAGTTTTGGTGAAAGCCTAAAACGACTCCGGGGAGGAACAGGCCATGGAC
>NZ_CAWNQF010000144.1:0-110014 GCF_963876465.1 Xenorhabdus sp. KK7.4 | reverse complement strand
GGATTGATTGCTTACTGCCTTAAAGAGAAAAAGCCATCACTGAAAATTTTCTACTCAGAAGAAGATATTTCAGCAATAGCTTAAGCGGAATTGGGGTTAATGTACTAAATTAACGGGTAGAACGAGCAAGGACAGCATGATCAGGCTGCTTTTGTAACCACAAAATCCGGTAGCCAATCATAATTGCTGCAACAGTTAATCCGATAATAAACCCAATCCAGAAACCTTGTGGTCCCATAGGTTCAGTAACAAGATTGGTCAATGCCAGAATATAACCACTTGGTAATCCGAAAATCCAATAGGCGATGAAAGTGATAACGAAAATAGAGCGCGTATCTTTATATCCACGTAATACACCTGAGCCAATGACTTGAACAGAATCTGAAAGCTGGTAAATAGCAGCAAATAGCATCAGATTAGATGCTAATATGACCACTTCAGGATTATCGTTATACATCATAGCAATCGGTTCACGGAATATTGTCGTGAATGCGGCGGTTATGCCAGCAATTATTAACCCGAGCGCAAGGCTGGTATAAGCTGATACTTTGGCACCTTCAGTTGATTTCTGTCCGAGGTTATAACCCACCCGGATAGTAGCTGCGATACCAAATGACAGCGGGAACATAAACATCAGTGAACTGAAATTGAGCGCGATTTGATGCCCTGCAACATCCACTACTCCAAGAGGGGAGAGCAGTAAAGAGACAACAGCAAACAATGTCACCTCAAAGAACATAGCCAGACCGATAGGCAATCCCAGCAGAGTAATGCGTTTTTGTGTATGTGAGTGAGGGCGAGAAAAATTCTCAAATGTATGAATATCTTTCTGGGATGGTGCGTGTTTAACATAGGTAAGTAGTAACAAACACATAACCCAGTAAACACTCGCGGTTGCAACCCCACACCCTACACCACCAAGTTCTGGTGCACCAAACTTACCGTAAATGAAAATATAGTTGACAGGGATATTCACTAATAGCCCTATAACGCCAATAACCATCGCTGGTTTGGTTTTTGACAGCCCTTCACACTGGCAGCGTAAAACCTGATAGAACAAGGCACCAGGCGCCCCCCACATAATTGCATGGATAAAATCGATGGATTTTTGTGCCAGAACGGGATCTACATTATGCTGTGCTTCTATAATAAATCGGCAGTTATATAAAATCGTCATCACAAAGATAGAAAGAAATGTTGCCAGCCAAAAACCTTGCTGGATTTGACCTGCAACATTTTTTCTCTGGCCTGAGCCATTCATATGGGCAACGATCGGTGTTAAAGCCATCAAAATCCCTTGAGCAAGCAAAATCGCTGGCAGCCAGATTGATGTCCCTATAGCAACAGCGGACATTTCTATTGCACCTGCTTTACCGGCCATGACTGTATCGACGACTCCCATCGCAGTTTGTGAAGACTGAGCGATAATGACGGGGATCCCCAGAGCGAGCAAACTACGCGCTTCATTTAAATATTTCTGCACGTACTACACCTTTTAATTGAAAAATTGACGATAGAAAAAACAAGGAATATTTCTGCGAGCAAACAGAACTGTTTGAAAAGCAACCTCTTGTTAACATAGGTATTGTATAGGACTCATTTTACTAATCCAATCATTGTTTGATATTTAGTCTAAATGAGTAATAACATTACATGTGAAATAGTGTTTAAAAGAGATTAGTGGGTTACACTAACTTATTATGTAAAACGATGAAAGAGGTTCCCCATGTTTACAGGCATTGTTCAGGGAAAGGCGCCTATAGTTGCTATTGAAGAAAAAACACATTTTCGGACTCATATAGTCAAATTTCCGGCTGAATTATTACCTGATATTGAAACGGGAGCTTCCGTTTCTCATAATGGCTGTTGTCTGACTGTCACAAAAATTGATGGTGACTTGATTAGCTTTGATTTGATGAAAGAGACGCTGCGTCTGACTAATCTTGGTGAGCTTAAGATTGGTGATTTAGTTAATTTGGAAAGGGCAGCAAAATTTGGTGATGAAATTGGCGGGCATTTAATGTCCGGGCATGTGATTACAACAGCTGAAATTGCGAAAATTTTCACTTCAGAAAATAACCATGAAATATGGTTCCGTATTTATGACAAACAATTAATGAAATATATCCTGCATAAAGGATTTGTTGGCATTGATGGAATTAGTCTGACTATTGGCGATGTAGTAAATAATCGTTTTTGTGTTCATTTGATACCGGAAACGTTAGAGCGCACGACATTGGGTAAAAAGCGTATCGGTCATAAAGTGAATATTGAAATTGATTCACAGACTCAAGCGATTGTAGATACTGTTGAACGCTTCATGGCGCAGAAAGAACAAGAAAAAGTATTATCACAGTTGGAAGGTAATTAAAATTTTGCAGAAAAAAGCTACAGATTTCAATTCTGTAGCTTTTTAATGGTATTCCAAACCCACTGGTAAAATATTAACGCGGAACTCTTAATCCATTTTCAATTCCACGTGGGCTGAACATAACCTGCCATAACTGGATATCTCTGGCGCGAAATGCCCCGGCGCAGGCATTCAGATAATAACTAAACATTCGTTTGAAGCGGGGGCTATAATTATGAGCTATTTTATCCCAGTTTGTAATAAAACGTTCATACCATGCCATCAGAGTACGATCATAGTCAGCTCCGAAGTTATGCCAGTCTTCCATCACAAATTTCCCGGTGCTGGCTTTGGCAATCATTGCAATTGATGGCAAATGCCCATTAGGGAAAATATATTTACCGATCCATGCATCGACATTCACTTTATCCCGGTTGGAACCAATTGTGTGCAGTAAGAAAAGACCATCAGGCTTCAGATTCCTACGTACTACGTCGAAATAGTTAGCATAATTTTTGGAGCCTACATGTTCAAACATGCCGACAGAAACGATTCTGTCAAACTGGAGGTTTAGATCCCGATAATCTTCAAGGATAATTTTCACATCCAGATCTTTACAGCGCTCCTGAGCATATTTTTGTTGCGCTACTGAAATAGTGACTCCAGTGACGGAAACGGAATAATGTTTGGCTGCGTAAGCGGCTAATCCGCCCCAACCACAACCGATATCCAGCAGAGTCATACCCGGCGATAACTGTAATTTTTCGCAAATCAACCGCAGTTTATTAGACTGAGCTTCTTCCAGTGAATTCGCATCTTTCCAGTAGCCGCATGAATATTGCATATTGGGATCAAGCATGAGTGTAAATAGGTCATTACCCAAATCGTAATGTTCTTCCCCTACAATCCATGCCCGTTTGGGGGACTGTAAATTAAACAGGCGGGAAGTCACAACCATCAAAATGTCCTTAAAATTTTTTGGAATTTTGTGTTCCAGACCAGCCCGTAATATTTTATAAAAGAAAACATCTAAACGCTCACAATCCCACCAGCCATCCATATAGCTTTCGCCTAATCCTAAAGATCCCTGTTTCAATACTCTTTTATAAAAATCAGGGTTTTTGACTTGTATGTCAAAAGGGCGTTTTCCATTAATTTGAATGCCTGCTTCCTGAAGCAGGTCATTCGCAATCCTATGCCACTGGTCAGTGATTTTTTTATTTTCTTCAACGAAAGATGAACTCATATACTCTCCAACATTTATGTGGTGGAATTTTGAGGTACCTCTTTGTTACTGGTTATTTATGCTTCCCGGGATTTGTTTTCTTGCCGTTAAACTGCATCTTGAAATCCATAGGAATATTGAAACTAATCAGAAAATGACTTAAAGGCAGTTATGCCGTTCTTCCGTGATATAAAAGAGAGCTTCATTGCTCTTCTAAACCTCAAATTCCGAGTTTTTAGAATAATGAATCCATATGAGTATATGAGTGAAATAATATTTAAACAATAAGCAAGAGAAAGGCCATATCATTATATGGCCTTTCGTTGAGAATATTCTTAGGTATTATATTGAAGGGTGACTAATTGATTGATAATTAGTTACTAATATCATCCTTTCTCTTTTGTAAATAATAACCTATCACCATTGGGATAATGGTGGCTACCATCACTGTTGTCGTTGATAAGAGAGGACTTTTCATAAACATAGCAACAAGCATACTGGCAATAAAGCAAAGGCCTAATTGTAAAGCATTTTGCAATGCGGCAGCTTTACCGCTGTCTTTCGGATAAACGGAAAGAGCATTTGCTACAGCAATCGGATAAGAAGCGCCATTCATTGCTGCCATAACACAAAAAGGAATAAGAATAACGATGAAAGAAGGATAGAACCAGGCAGCTAAATAGATAAGTACCATGCTTATGGCATAACCTGCCAATAAGATAGGAAATATAGTTTCACTTTTAACTTTTTCTAACAAAATACGGCAGCCATACCCACCTACCATAAATGCCAAAGTTTGTGGAATATAACTTAAACCGATATCTGTCGCGTCATAACCCATACTATTCAAAATAGTTGGTGAACCTGTTAACCAGGCAAAAAAGCCGGCGCTACAGGAAGCATAAATCAAAACATTGCCGCTAAAAACTGATGACTTCAATAAGGTGAAGAAAGAAGCACTATGATTATCTGCGCTGGTATCAATGGGAACACGTTTGTTCGCCAGAAAAAGTGTGGGTATCAGTAGTAACAGCGTTACCACCATCAAGACAAGAAAGATAACCCTCCAGCTTGTGTGTGACAGTAACCATGCGCCTAATAATGGTGCAAGGGCAGGGGAAAGCGCCACTAATGGCATAATCATAGCGAAAACACGTTTCGTGCGTTCAGCATCATATCTGTCGACAACCAGAGCCTGCCAGGAAACGGCAGCAGAGCAGACCCCAACAGCCTGAATAAATCTCAGGACAAGTAATTGAGTCGCATCTGTTATCCAAAGTATGCCCAGACAGCTGAGGCAAAACAGGGATAAACCGATAATCAGAACAGGCTTTCTTCCCAGACGATCAGAAAGTAATCCCCATAAAAGCTGAGCAACGGCAAAACCGCCGAGAAAAATGCTAAGGCTTGCACTGATAGCACCTTTTGATGTGTTTAAATCTTTACTCATAGCATCAAAGGCGGGCAGATACATATCAATGGCTAAGTAGCCGAGCATACTCAGGCCAGCAAGATAAAACATAAATGGAAGAGAGTTTTTATTTGTTGTCATTGTGTTAATAAATCGCGTTAGTCAATCGGTGTGGTAATTGATAAAGAAATATGGAGCTTATTTTATATGGCGTGATTTTTGATTGTGAAACGGTATTATTTGTACCATGCGATGAAAAAAATTAAAAGGAAGAAACATGTGGTCTGAATATTCTCTGGAAGTTGTTGATGCGGTGGCAAGAACAGGAAGTTTCAGTGCGGCTGCATCAGAGCTTCATCGTGTGCCTTCTGCTGTCAGTTATACGATAAAGCAACTTGAAGAATGGCTGGCAGTTTCTCTGTTCGAACGCCGTCACCGTGACGTAGAGTTAACTGAAGCAGGAGCCATTTTTGTTAAGGATGCCCGTTCTGTTATCAAAAAAATGAATCATACCCGGCACCAATGTCAGCAGGTAGCAAATGGATGGCGCGGACAACTCAGTATCGCTGTTGATCAGGTTGTTAAACCAGAACGGACACGTCAGCTTATTTTGGATTTCTATCGTCATTTTCCGGATATTGAGTTATTTATCTATCCCGAAGTTTTTAATGGTGTATGGGATGCGCTGGTGGATGGGCGTGTTGATGTTGCTATTGGAGCAACACGCGCTTCTCCGGTTGGCGAGCGATACAGTTTCAGGGATATGGGTTTTATGCCATGGCTGTGTGTTGCCAGCCCTGAGCATGAGCTGGCGCTCGTAACGGAAAAATTAAATGATGACCAATTGCGGCCTTATGCCAGTTTATGTCTTGAGGATACATCACGTGCCCTGCCTAAACGTGATACATGGGCTTTAGATAATCAGCGGCGGCTGGTTGTTCCTGACTGGGAAGCGGGGTTGTCCTGTCTAATGGAGGGATTGTGTGTGGGAATGGTACCTAAACACCGGGCATTACCGCTTATTCGTCAGGGAAAATTGTGTGTGCTTGAACTTGAGCAGCCGTTACCTGATAGCCCGTGCTGTCTGACATGGTCGCAAAAAAGCCATTCACCTGCATTAAGCTGGTTGCTTGAGTATCTTGGTGATAACACAACGCTTAATGCTGAATGGCTACAAGAAGACTAACTGTTAGCGGCGATAATCAATAAAAGGACCATCGGCAACAGAGCGACGCTCTACAAGACGTGGATGGACCTCGATGGTTTGGGCATCTTCACGTTTATTGATAATTCTATCAAGTAGCGTGGAGAAAGCCATTTGTCCCAGCCGCTCTTTAGGTTGATGAATGGTTGTCAGTGCTGGTGTGAAATAGCGTGCATTACGGATATTGTCATAACCAATGATGGAAATATCCTGAGGAACGCGTAAACCCATTTCATCGGCAGCACAAATAGCTCCCATTGCCATCACATCCCCGCCACAGAACACAGCAGTAGGGCGATGTTTCTGGTTTAAGATCTTACACATTGCCTGATAACCTGATTCAGGCTCAAAATCCCCCTGAACAACCCATTCATCCCGAATAGTGATATTGGCTTCTTTCAGTGCTTTGAGAAAACCCTGATGACGCCCGCCACCTGTATTTCTGGCTAATGGGCCGGGAATGGAGGCAATATCACGATGCCCACGTTCAATCAAATACCGGCCAGCTAGATAACCACCGTGGAAGGCATTATCAATAATGGCATCCGTAAAGTCCCCTCTGGATTCCCCCCAATCCATGACAACCATAGGAATATTGCGATAATCCTCCAGCATCCCCAGCAATTGTTGAGGATATTCTGAACACATAACTAATAAACCATCTACGCGCTTTTGCGCCAGCATCGCGAGATAAGCTTTTTGTTTGTCGAGGTTGTTATGGGAATTACATAAAATCAATGTATAGCCTTTGCTATAACAGCTATTTTCGACAGACTCGATTATTTCAGCAAAATAGGGTGCTTCACTTGAGGTTGCCAATAACCCGATAGATTTTGTGTGGTTGACTTTTAAGCTTCGGGCAACGGCACTGGGAGAATAATTCAGTTCCTTAATGGCAGCCCATACTGCGGCCTTCGTATCTTCGGCGACGAAACGGGTTTTATTAATAACATGGGATACGGTTGTGGTTGAAACACCAGCGCGTTTAGCCACATCTTTAATCGTTGCCATGATAAAAAGGACTCCTGACCTTTTGGTCTAAATTTGTATACCCTTTATCTGGATATAGAACTTTGTTAATCATTTGCCAGTATTATATTTGTATATAGGAAGATAACTGGCAATAATTTAGCGAGAAACCGTGAATTTTGTCTGATCTAGCTCAAAAGTGAAAGCAGTAATCGATGCTATAAAGTATATGTATTAAATATCACAGTGCGATTTTTAATCTTTGAGATAAATAACCACTTAAAATTTATGATGTTGCTGAGTCTTAATTTTCACGATGAGGATGGTTTATGGATACAGATCTGAAATTGGGATTATTGACTGCCTGTAGTGCGTTAGTCATGATTGTTTTTCTGGCGAGTCTCTGTTTGATCGCTTGAGTCCGGAAATAACTTTAAGTCCAGAAATAATATTGTGGTGAAACGCCATCTATTTTTTCAAGGGAAAGTTTTTCACGATTCAGAAAGTATCCATGAATGGGACACGTGTACAGAACCGGAAAAACTTACCCTTGTATTTAACTGATAGGCTAATTAAGCCAGATTTTCTTCCACAAACTGCCAGTTAACCAGAGCCCAGAAATGCTCCAGATATTGAGGGCGTGCATTGCGGTAATCGATGTAATAAGCATGTTCCCAAACATCAACAGTCAGAACAGGCTTATCTTCACCAGTCAGCGGAGTTGCTGCATTGGAAGTATTAGCGATAGCCAGGCTACCATCAGTTTTCTTGACCAGCCATGTCCAGCCGGAGCCGAAGTTTTTCAGGGCTGCATCAGTAAATTGCTGTTTAAATTCAGCAAAAGAGCCGAAAGCTTTGTTAATTGCTTCTGCCACTTTGCCGGTAGGTTCACCACCACCGTTTGGTGACAGGCTGTGCCAGTAGAAAGTGTGGTTCCATACTTGCGCAGCATTATTGAAGATACCGCCATCAGAAGTTTTGATGATTTCTTCCAGTGTTTTTCCGGCAAATTCTGTACCTTTAATCAGGTTGTTCAGGTTCACAACATAAGCATTGTGATGTTTGCCGTAATGATATTCCAGAGTTTCTGCTGAGATATGAGGTTCTAAGGCATCTTTAGCATAAGGTAATGCTGGTAATTCAAAAGACATTGCATACTCCTTTTAATATCGGGTTTTTGGCTTTATAAACCATGATTCGTAAAGTATTAATCATGGATAGAGCAAATTTAAGCTTATTATCATGTTGCTATTTTAGTGATTATCTTAACAACTTTTCTGCTAAATAACAGGGAAAAAGATGCGATTTAATGATGAGCTGATGTAGAACTGTTCAGTTTTAATGGATTAAATATTTATAGGGTATGGAAACCTCAGCGATTACAAAATGTTGTTCATGATAAAAATTTGTAGCAGCACGTTCGCTGTAGAAAATCAGCACCAGAAAGTGGTATTCTGAATCAATCTTTTCTGATGCTGATAAACAGCACCTGCGGTTTAAGGAAGTAAAAATGACGACAATTGAGAAAATCGAACGCCAAATTAATGAAAACCCGATTTTGCTGTACATGAAAGGCTCACCGAAGCTGCCAAGCTGTGGTTTCTCTGCTCAGGCTGTTCAGGCTTTATCTGCCTGCGGTGAACGTTTTGCTTACGTGGATATTTTGCAAAACCCGGATATCCGTGCTGAATTACCTAAGTATGCTAACTGGCCGACATTCCCTCAGCTTTGGGTTGATGGTGAGTTAGTCGGGGGATGTGACATCCTGATGGAGATGTATCAACGCGGTGAACTACAAACATTGATTAAAGAAACTGCGGATAAATACCGTGAGCAAGAAGACAACCAGTAATATTTGATAATCATTATTGGAGCTAAGAGCCTAATAAAATAGGCTCTTAGTTTATCAGGCTTCGCCGTCCGGAGTGGCCATAGGCCAACCACCTAGTCGCTTCCAGCGATTAACCAATTCGCAGAAAAGCAGACTCGTCCGATCTGTATCATAGAGAGCACTGTGTGCCTGATTACTGTCAAAAGGGATTTCTGCTGTAATGCAGGCTTTTGCCAGAATAGTCTGACCAAGTACCAAACCACTCAGCGCAGCCGTATCAAACGTGGCAAAAGGATGGAATGGATTACGTTTTAAACCAGAGCGTTCAGCCGCTGCCATAACAAAATTGTGATCAAAACTGGCATTATGAGCAACTATAATGGCACGATTGCAATTACTCCCTTTCATACCTTTACGGACCATCTTAAAAATGGCATGCAGCGCAGTATATTCGCTGACGGCACCCCGTAATGGATTAGTCGGGTCAATACCTGTAAATGCCAGCGCGGCGGGATCAAGGTTGGCTCCTTCAAAGGGCTCAATATGGAAATGAAGCGTATCAGCCGGCGTCAGCCAACCTTCTTCATCCATTTTTAACGTCGTTGCAGCTATTTCAAGTAAAGCATCTGTCCGCGCATTAAACCCCGCGGTTTCTACATCAATAACAACGGGATAATAGCCACGAAAGCGCCCACTGAGCATGTTTTGATCTTTTATATTAGACATCTGATTTTATTCTTAACTTCAGGATAGCGGATATTATGACAAAATTTATTGAGCATTGCAGAAGTAATATCTACCTAGTGGAAACGAAGGGCATGTTAAAGATGCCCTTGTATATGGAGAATAATTAATGGCCTAATGCACTACTGGCGCTTTTATTTTCAATAAGTTCGATTTTATAGCCGTCAGGATCTTCAACAAAAGCGATAACAGTTGTTCCGCCTTTCACTGGCCCAGCTTCACGAATGACATTTCCCCCGGCAAGTTTGATACGCTCACACGTTGCCGCAACATCATCAACACCTAAAGCAATATGGCCGAATGCTGTACCCATTTCGTAGCTTTCAACATCCCAGTTGTATGTTAATTCGATGACCGCACCCTGGCTTTCATCAGAGTAACCTACAAAGGCGAGGGAATATTTATACTCTGGATTTTCACTCGTACGAAGTAGACGCATGCCCATTATTTTAGTATAAAAATCAATCGAACGTTGCATATTGCCAACACGGATCATTGTATGAAGTAGACGCATGATTGCCTCTTATGTTTATGGTTTTATATAAAAATATTAATTTTACGAAATAGCAAAAGATCAAAATTTCGTGCTCTGACCCCATTGTTTTTTAACTATATATGGTAAACATAAGGTAATTCAATGCGTCCTTTCACCTTTGTTTTACTCTCTACTATTTTGTAATCCATTATTTGATGTGAGCTGGATCTAGATAGTGTTGCAATTCTCTCAGAGATAATCGTTTAGGTAATTTTGTATACAGGAGGATGACATGGCTGAGCAACTAGAGTTTTTTGTTATTCCTAATCCTTGCAAGGGGATTTGTGAATCTGATCCCCGTGGTTTCTGTCGAGGTTGCTATCGCAATCGAGAAGAGCGCTTTATGTGGATGAAATTATCTGATGGGCAAAAAAGAGAAATATTGCGGTTATGCCATGCTAGATATCTGCGGACACTGAAAAATAACGGGCATGATGAAGTTGTTCCATCAAAACAGCTTGGGTTATTTTAATTCACATTTTTAACTGTTAATGAAATTTTCTTATATGAATAATATTTCATATTTTCATTGTGGTTAAGAACTTTTGCCATGATAAAGTGATATTTTATTCATATTACCTATTTTTTATTTGATATAGGTCATTTAAAAATATTACAGAGATTGACTAATTAAACCCTTAAGGTAAAGGTTTCTTATCAAATAATTAATTATTGAACAATAATCGCGCTAATTAGTTATCTATTTGTTTTTAATGAATTTTATTATCCACTTAACGCTAACTGTAAGATAAAAATGATATTAATGTAAAAATATATAGATTAGTATTTGGATGGCGGTTATTCTTATAGAACTTTAACCGAGCGGTATTGTGTCTATTTTTTGGAGTTTGTATCTGTTTCGTTGATATTTAAAATCTTAATAGTTAAGTTGGAGGATTATTTTATACAGTTTATATCGTTGGTGGATTAATGCGCGATTTTATTCGGTGCGCCGTAAAACTTCGCTCTTTAGGGCGACGAAGATGTCAACTTTAAGTAACAAGCCAACGCGATACTAATTAAGTAATTAGCGAAATATCTGACTCTACTAATGTGAGCAAGATATAGGATGCGTATCCATTATTCATATGAATAAACTGATTGGATAATTCATTGATGTTATATGAGTCTCTAATTATAAGGAGGGGTAATTGGAATTGACATTGGGATCAGACCTGGCACGTTTAGTTCGTGTTTGGCGCGCTTTAATTGATCATCGTTTGAAGCCGTTGAAATTAACTCAGACACATTGGGTTACTCTTTACAATATTAGTTTGTTACCACCGGAGCAGTCACAGATACAACTTGCAAAAGCAATTGGTATTGAACAACCATCCCTGGTAAGAACTTTAGATCAATTAGAAGAAAAGAAACTCATTACAAGGCACACATGTGCTAATGATAGGCGCGCTAAAAGAATCAAATTAACAGAAGAGTCAGAAAATTTTATCAGAGAAGTGGATAGTGTTATTGGTTCGACGAGGAAAGACATCTTGGAGGGAATTACTCATGATGAGTTAATTCTACTTGCTTCTGTAATAAAAAAAATCGAAAAAAATATTAGCCAATTACATAAACAGGTAATATAAAAATTAATCGATAAAAAGAAAATCGCGGGCCATATTTTGGTGATCCGCGATTTTTTTAAATATACTTTAACCCTATTAGATAGGAGAGACCGTTGTTGAGTCGCCACTATCGGCAATTTTGATACGTTGCCCTTTACTGAATAAAACCTGATCCTGCTTTTGCACCACAACAATATTTCTTCCGCTGTCAGTACGGATTTCCAATTCGACACCTTTTGTTTGATCGATAGCACCTTCAATTCCTTGACCTGCCATTCCACCGACAATAGCACCAGCGGCTGTTGCAAGCCTCTGCCCTCTACCGCCGCCAACCGAATCACCTAACAATCCCCCTAATACTGCTCCGCCAATCGCTCCTAGCATGTTTTGGTTGCCAGACTGAGAGCCTTTTATAGTGACCGGACGGACAGACAAAATAGTCCCGTAGGTTACGTTTTGAATTTGTTTGGCCTGATCAATTGAGTAAGTATCACTAGACAGTGCTCCCATGTCAGCACATCCGGATAATGTTGTTACTACAACTGCACCAACCAGGAAACGTTTGAACATAGTTACTCCTAATTTTAATGCCTCGAGAGAAATCTGGTAATAACCCTACAATCAAGCATTCGGCTACAATGATCAGTAACAAGTATAATAATTTTACGAGTTACTTATTCTATACATTAATAGCCTCTCTATAAATATATAATAAATTTCTACATTGAACGCCAATAGGAATAATTCCTGACCAAAAGTTTAGCATGTTTTGTGAAGAGCTCTCCAAAACTCAGATTTTATCTCTTATATTCTGAGTGAAACATATATAGTCCAAATCAATGTGTTTTATAGTTACACAGGTTTATTTACAGATGTAATCCATTCTTTAAATAGGGGAATATTTATGAAGTCAGGACGTTATATTGGTGTGATGTCTGGCACCAGTATGGATGGAGTCGATGTCGTTTTAGCAGAAATCAGTGATAAGGCTGTTATACAAAAGGAAAATTACAGTCATCCATTTCCTCAGGAACTTAAACAAAAATTACTGGCGATTTGTCAGGGTCAGCAAACTACATTATCAACAGTTGGGCAACTCGATTATGAGTTAGGAACGCTTTTTGCCGAATCAGTCAAAGGGTTATTAAAGAAGACCGGATTAACTGCGAATGATATCACTGCAATTGGGTGTCATGGTCAGACTGTATGGCATGAACCGGATGGTGAAAAGCCATTTACGATGCAAATTGGTGACAATAACCGTGTAACGGCATTAACCGATATTACAACAGTAGGTGATTTTCGCCGTCGTGATATGGCTTATGGCGGTCAAGGTGCACCTTTAGTTCCTGCTTTCCATATGGCGGTATTGGGCAATCCAACGGAAAGGCGTGTGATCTTGAATATTGGTGGCATTGCGAACATTTCCGCTCTTCTGCCAAATTCTGCGGTTAAGGGATATGATACCGGGCCGGGTAATATGTTGATGGATGCCTGGACATGGCGTCATAAACAGCAGCCTTATGATAAAGATGCACAATGGGCAGGAGAGGGTAATGTAAACAAAGCTCTGCTCCAGAAGATGCTTTCAGACCCCTATTTTGCACGTACTGCACCAAAAAGCACCGGGCGGGAATATTTCAATATGGCATGGCTGGAAAAGCAGCTGGCTGATTTCCCTGATGTCAGTCCGGTCGATGTGCAGGCCACTCTTGCCGAACTGACAGCTGTTAGTATTGCTGAACAAGTACTGTTAAATAATGGCTGTGAGCGCTTACTGGTTTGTGGCGGTGGTGCCAGAAACCCACTTATAATGCGTCGGTTATCTGCTTTGTTGCCTGATACTGAAGTTGCAACAACAGACAAATATGGATTAAGTGGTGATGATATGGAAGCGTTGGCATTTGCTTGGCTGGCATTCCGTACTATGTCTGGGCTGTCGGGTAACTTGCCATCGGTGACTGGTGCTGATAGGGAAACAATTTTAGGCGCAATTTATCCTGTTGCTGGCTGATAACAATGTTATGCTGAAACTCACTTAGAAATAGAGAATTAGACATGTCAGAACATAATGATACTCATATAGCAGAGCTGCGCCGTGAATATATGCGTGGTGGGTTACGGCGAAAGGATCTTACTGAAGAGCCGATGGCTCTTTTTGAGCTTTGGCTGAAACAGGCCTGTGATGCTGGGCTCAGCGACCCAACAGCGATGTGTGTAGCAACAGTCGATGAGCATGGGCAGCCTTATCAGCGTATCGTTCTATTGAAGCATTTTGATAACCGCAGTCTGGTTTTTTATACCAATCTTGGTAGCCGCAAAGCGAAACATTTAGCTCAGAATAACCGTATCAGCCTCCATTTCCCCTGGTATCAGCTTGAGCGTCAGGTCAGCTTTCTGGGCAAAGCTGAGCGTTTATCGCCTCTCGAAGTAGTGAAATATTTCCATAGCCGCCCGAGAGACAGTCAGATTGCAGCCTGGGCTTCACAACAATCTTCCCGTATTTCTGCCCGAAGTATCTTAGAAGGGAAGTTTTTAGAGCTGAAGCAAAAGTTCCAGAATGGCGAAGTGCCATTGCCCAGTTTTTGGGGTGGGTTCCGGGTTGAATTTGATTCGGTAGAGTTCTGGCAGGGGGGAGCAAGCCGTCTGCATGATCGTTTTCTATACCTGCGTGAAGGAGATGAGTGGCATATTGATCGTCTGGCGCCTTAACTGCATTAATTACCGTTTTTAATACTGGCACTTATAGTACTGGCGTTTTATGCTATAGCACGCGATTTACAGCGAATCGCGACAATTAGACAATGATATATGCCTGATAGATTGCAAGTTGCAGTCCGGTTGTATTAAGCACAAATGATACACCCGATAAAGCTGCAACTTGGAAGATGAAGGATATAAGTAAAGAATACAAACCAATGGAGTCATTGATGTCTAGCAATAACCTGATTAAACAACTGCAAGAGCGGGGCCTTATTGCCCAGGTAACGGATGAAGAAGCGTTAGCGGAAAGACTGGCGCAAGGTCCGGTCTCTCTCTATTGCGGCTTCGATCCTACCGCTGACAGCTTGCATTTGGGCCATCTGGTTCCCTTGCTGTGTTTAAAAAGATTCCAGCTGAATGGACATAAACCGGTAGCTTTGGTAGGTGGTGCGACAGGTTTGATTGGTGATCCTAGTTTTAAAGCGACGGAGCGCAAATTAAACACAGAAGACACTGTTAAAGAGTGGGTTGAGAAAATCCGTAACCAAGTTTCTCCGTTCCTGAGTTTTGAGGGTGAAAACGGTGCAGAATTGGCCAATAACTATGACTGGTTTGGCCAAATGGATGTCCTTTCTTTCCTGCGTGATATCGGCAAGCACTTTTCTGTTAACCAGATGATCAATAAAGAAGCGGTTAAACAACGCCTGAATCGTGATGATGTTGGCATTTCGTACACTGAATTTTCTTATAACCTGTTGCAGTCTTATGACTTTGCTAATCTGAATGGAAAATATGGTGTTGAATTGCAGATTGGTGGTTCTGATCAGTGGGGCAACATTACATCAGGTATCGATTTGACTCGCCGTTTACATCAGAAACAGGTATTTGGTCTGACAGTACCTTTGATTACTAAATCCGATGGTACTAAATTTGGTAAAACAGAAGGTGGAGCAGTCTGGCTGGATCCGAAGAAAACCAGTCCATACAAATTTTATCAGTTCTGGATTAACACAGCTGATGCAGATGTTTACCGTTTCCTTAAATTTTTCACTTTCATGGACATTGAAGAAATTAATGCATTGGAAGAAGAAGATAAAAACAGTGGTAAAGCTCCGCGTGCACAGTATGTTCTGGCAGAAGAAGTCACTAAACTGGTTCATGGAGAAACGGGTTTAACGGCGGCGAAGCGTATCACAGCGAGTCTGTTCTCCGGTGCAGTCACTGATTTAACCGAAGGTGACTTTGCGCAGTTAGCACAGGATGGTATGCCAGCGATTGAGCTTGAGAATGGTGCTGATTTACAGCAGGCACTGATCACTGCGGAGTTTGTACCTTCCCGTGGGCAGGCTCGTACCATGATTAGTTCTAATGCTGTTTCTGTCAATGGTGAAAAACAGTCTGAAGCGATGTATGTATTTGTGGACGAAGATCGTCTGTTCGGGCGTTATACTTTATTACGTCGTGGTAAAAAACATTATTGCCTAATTGATTGGAAATAATTCATAAAAGTATTACTAAGGGCAACATCATTGTTGCCCTTAAAGTATCTGGCTGTTTTATAACTCATTTACGGTTCTTAAAATAACAAATCAGGCCTAATCATGAAAAACATTCTTTCAATTCAGTCTCATGTTGTTTTTGGCCATGCAGGAAATAGCGCATCTGTTTTTCCGATGTGCCGTATGGGAGTGAACGTATGGCCACTAAATACAGTTCAATTTTCTAATCATACTCAATATCCACAATGGCGTGGTTGTGTGATGCCACCAGAACATCTGGCTGAAATTGTGCAGGGAATTGGTGAAATTGATAAATTGGCATCCTGTGATGCTGTTCTCAGTGGTTATATTGGTTCTGCGGAGCAGGGAAACTATATCCTTGATATTGTAAAGCAGGTGAAACAGGCTAACCCTGAAGCATGGTATTTTTGTGATCCTGTCATGGGCCACCCAGAGAAAGGATGTATTGTGGCTCCGGGAGTTTCTGAATTCCTCTGTGAAAAGGCATTGCCTATCAGTGATATCATTGCACCTAATTTATTGGAGCTTGAAACACTGGCGGCAACGGAAATCAAAAATGTGGAGCAGGCAGTATCAGCAGCCCGTCAGCTATGCCAAAAAGGCCCCAAAATTGTTTTAGTCAAACACCTCAGCCGAGCAGGTTATCAGAAAGATAACTTTGAAATGTTGCTGGTGACTAAAGAAAATAGCTGGCATATCAGCCGTCCATTGATTGATACCGGTGAGCGTCAGCCCGTTGGAATTGGTGATTTAACCAGTGGCTTATTCCTTGCTAATTTGTTGAAAAGCCCATCGTTAACAAATTCAGTCTTACAGGAAGCGTTGGAGCATACGACAGCAGGCGTTTACGAAGTCATGCTGGAAACGCAAAAAAGCGAAGAATTTGAATTACAGCTTGTTGCTGCCCAAGATAAGATGGTGACTCCAGTCCATAAATTTAACGCTGTGCAAATCGATTAAGTATAAAAAACAGTTAATAAGTTTATGCTTCCGGTAAAGTTGTACCGGAAGCAGTTGTTTTAAATTAATCACTCCACATCGAATAATTAGTGCGGAACCAATCAAATGAAATTTATTTTAAGATATTATTGGTTTTTTTATGTTGGAGTGAGTGCGAACATATTTGGTCATGCTCCCAATAATTAGATGTTGCGATAAACTTCTCACTTTTTATTACTGGTAAGATATGGCTAAAGTTGATGTAGTTTGTCGTTACTGTCACAAAACAGAAGATGTCAAAGGAAGCAGTGGACATCTTCGATATCACTGCTATGCCTGCCGTAAAACCTTTCAACTGAATTACACCTATCAAGCCTGTAAAGTGATATCCATATTATCTGTGAAATCGACGAACAGTGGTCATTTGTCGGTAATAAGAGGAATCAGCGCTGGCTTTGGTATGCCTGGGAGCCAAAGGAGAAGCGGATAGTGGCGCATGTATTTGGTGACCACAGTCAGAAAACACTGAAAAAGTTGCTGGCACTTCTGGCTCCGTTCAAAATTAAATTCTACTGTACAGATGATTATACAGTTTACAATTGCCTTCCGGTGGAAAATACCTCAGAGGTAAAAAGTTCACTCAGCGTATCGAAAGAACCAACCTCACCCTGCGTACTCGCATCAAACAGCTAAATCGGAAAACGATTGGCTACTCCAAATCCGAAGAAACGCACGACAAAGTGATAGGCATGTTCATTGAGCGTGAATACTATCTTTCAGAAGCAATCTAACTGTTGGAGGCATGACCAGTTATTTGATAAATCAATAAACTCAGTTACAACTTATTGAAATGAATGTTTTTAGGTAGATGCCTCGAATAAATACTTGGGTTATAAATTCCAACTCTCTTCTGAACCAAGATGACTTTTCCAAAGTGATTGATAAAGTGGACAACGTTGCAGTAATTCATCATGGGTTCCACTATCACAAAGGGTTCCATGATCCATTACCAATATCTGGTCAGCACGGATTATCGTGCTTAGTCGATGAGCGATAACAAAGACAGTTTTATTCTCGGTAAGAGAATAAAATGCTTGTTGTATAAGTCGTTCATTTTCAGGGTCTAATGAAGAGGTTGCTTCGTCCAAAAATAAAACTGGAGACTGTTTTAAGATGGCTCGGGCAATGGCAAGACGTTGGCGTTCACCGCCGGATAATGTTCCGCCATCTACACCTAAAAGGGTGTCGTATCCTTGTGGTAGGGCCATAATTGTGTCGTGAATATTGGCAAGACGGGCAGCTTGTTCTAATTCTAACTGAGTAGCATTTGGATCCCCCAAACGGAGATTATTAGCGACGGTATCCTGAAATAGGGCTGTTTCCTGAAATACCATTGTGACGGTGTCATACAGTGCTTTAGTTTGGTAATGGTGGATAGGATTTCCACCCAGACGAATTTCACCTTCGTCTAGTTGATAGAAGGAGAGCAATAAATAAGCCAGCGTAGATTTACCGCTGCCGCTAGGTCCCACAATGGCGGTCATACTGCCTTGTGATGCCTGAAATGAAATATTTTGGATAGCAGGTTGGTTAGTACCCGGATAACTAAACGAAATATTGTTAACTTCAATATCGTACCGGTTAGGCGCAGGTAATGGCCCAGAAGCTTGCGTTGCAATCGCTTCAATATCAGCAATATGTGTTTCGCCCACTTTTGTTAATGCGGTGATATTGAGTAGGGGAATAATCCCACGTAATGGGGTTATTGTGGCAAACAGTATCAGGATTGTGATGAGCATTTCTGAAAGTGCGAGTGTTTCTGGTACATGGAAGCGCAGAGCGCTAGCCAGTATTCCCACAACCACACTAGTATCAATAATGATGTAGAACAGACTCAATAGCGGTATGCTTTTGAATACTCCTCGGCGGAATGCGCTACGTAATTGTTCAATTTTCTGATCAAAACGTTGTTCTACAGTTGTAGTTGCTGCTGCCGCACGGATGAAGGCTATGCCTTGTGCATATTCTACAATCGCTTCAGATGCATCAGCCATCATAGTGGCTCTTTGATTTAGGATCTCATGGAGTTTTTGACGAATTGGGATCAGGATAAGTAATCCAGCTATCAATACTAATAGTGTACTGCCAGCTATAACCCAATCGAACCAAAATAAGGCCAGATACATGAATGTCAGCATCACAATCTGACAGATGATTTGTGGAGTGGTATAGGCTGACTGATTTTCCTGCCATTGCACATCTTCGGATAATGTCAGTGCTATTTTTCCGGCATTTAAACTCCGAATTGTCGCGACCGACATACTCACAATCCGTTGTAGCAAAGAGCGACGGATTTCGATACCTAACTCATAAGCTGCAATGGTGAGTTTACGCAGTGCCCGGGACATAATCGTGAACCGAAATAACAATAAGAAAATCAGTAATATCAGGGTAATAAGTGGCAGCATATCAGAGCCACTCGTTTTTTGATGATAATCCTCCAGATGCGTGATAGCCCAAGCTGCGATGGCAAGTTGAGCAAGAATCGCAATGGTATCAAGTTGCTTATATAACAGGCCAATGAACCAGGTCCGTTTTAGTTTCGGGGATAGATGTTGTTGGAGACGATTAAATAATCCCATGGTAATTTGCTCCTGTAGCGGTACTTTCTTCCTGCCAGGCAGCCCACTGCTTGGTATATGCCCCTTGTCGTGTGATTAATTCATCATGGGTGCCTTGCTCAATGATTTGCCCTTTATCCAAAACGACTATTTGGTCAAGATGGCGGATGGTCGGTAGGCGATGAGCAATAACAATTATTGTCTTATTCTGATCTGTCTGGGGATGACATAGTGCATTGAGTGCCTGTTGTATCTCTTTCTCACACTCTGGATCGGCATAGGCGGTCGCTTCATCCAATACAAGGATTGGTGAGTTTTTTAGGATAGCGGCAGCAACGGCGATACGCTGTTTCTCTCCCACAGACAAGCTGATACCGCTGTTCAGTACTGTGTTGTAACCTTGCGGTAACTGTTGAATAAATTGGTGTGCTTGAGCTGCGAGAGCTGCGGATTCAACCTCATCTTGCGAAGCATCAGGGCGAGCCAGACGTATGTTGTTGGCGATTGTATCGTTGAACAAAAAAACTCGCTGGAAAACAAAGGATATGTTTTTACGCAGAGTCGATTCATCCATATTTCGAATATCAACACCACCGACAGTAATTTTTCCTTGTTGCGGGTCCCAAAGACGAGCAATCAAACTAGCTACGGTGGATTTACCAGAACCACTGGCACCGACCAGAGCCAGTGAGCTTCCGGCAGGAATGGAAAGGGAAATGTTATTTAAGGCATTATCCTGTCCATCCTGATAGGAAAAACTGACATTATGCAAAGCCACACTATTATCAACAGCTGTGTCACTCTGAGTACATGGAGCTAGTTCAGGTTGGTTCATTAACCAGTGATAACGTGTAATTAATGCTTCTTGTTGTTGCACGCGAGTCATTACAGCGAACATGGAGGAAGCAATATTGCCGAATGCTATGGCAGCCAGAATAAAAAAGGTTAATTCAAATATTGAAATTTCATGTTGGTTAAATAACCAGACTGCCAAAGGGAGCACAAATAGTAAATTGGTGCTGGATAGGACAAAAAAACGGCTGGATTTAACCTGAACTTTCTCAACCCAAATATCAATAATGTCTGTCAAAGCAGTAAATGTTTTTTCGGCACGCTCTAGTGCTATATTTTCACCGGAATGTTTGCTGCCTGAATAAGTTTTTACCACGGGGATTGCATTAATAACTTCACTCATTGTTGAGGCAATACGATTTTGGGCTGCGTAAAAGCGCTGAGTTGTGGTTTGAACTTTCATCTGAATATAGATAAAGAGTAGAAATGCTCCCAAAGTTGGGGTGAATGCTGCCAATGCCAGCCGCCAGTCGATAGCCAACATGACACTCAACGCAATTAATGGGCCGAACAGTGTTGCTGATATTTCTGGAATGATGTGAGCAATCCCATCTTCAAGCTGTTCGACGTCATCTAGCATCATCTTCTTAATTTCTGTGCTGTCCGTTTGCATGAAGAAACCAAGGGGGATAGATTTCAGCTTAGTACTGATATTATGACGTACATCAGCTTGAACGTCGGCGGCAACCAAATGAGAAACAAAGGTTGAACCACTGAAGATCAACATAGCAGCAACGGCAGAAATTAATAATATAATGCCGTAACTCAGGAGTGTGTCAGATTGCCCATCGTAGATGGACTGCATAATCAGGCCAGCAATCGCAGTGGGTAAAATTTGCAAGCCAGCGGAAACAATAGCAAGCGTAATAGCCAGATAACTCATAGCACGGTATGGGCGCATCATATTCCACAATGTCTTAAGAACACCGGCATCAGTGGAACGCTGCTCAGGTACATTCTTGACAGAAGAATCATTATTGGGCATAGGTGTTTTCCTTCTGGAGATCTCGGCACTTGTGTAATGTCCAGAATAGACCGACAAGAGTGAAGATTGATGCGAGAGCGAAAAGGGAAGAATAGCCCGCTTTAGTGACAATCAACCCTCCAAGCATTGAACTGATGATCGCAATACTCATATCTGCTGATTGCATCAGGGCAAAATCTACCCCAGATTGGTTGCTTGCTGCTAAAGACATCATCTGTGTATACAAAGCAACGAATTTGGTAGCGTTGATTAATGTGATGAGAATGTATGCCGAGGAAAGCAGGAATACAGAGGTTTTGGATTGTTGAGCAAGCCAGAACATCCCGGCGAAGACTAGGCATTCAAGTAGCATAACACCTAATAATGTCTGAACAGCACCAAATTTGCGTACAATAATTCCGCCGGACATAACCCCGAATAATCCGGCCAATGCGCCACCACTGGCTGCAATAATGCCCAGTTGAGTTAAATCTACTCCGTGATCGATTAAAAATGGGGAAAACATAGCGAGTGACAGGCGCGTACCGATCATACATAACAGAATTAAAATCAGTGCCTGCTTTACTGGTGAACGGTGTAATGCACTTCTGAGAGATGGGGATGTTGTTATATTTGCTTCATCCGGCTTTTTTTTCTCCGGGGTTTTCCGGGTGAAGAAAATAGGCAGTGACATTAAAAGTATCACTATAGCTAATACGCTTGTGCCAATATGCCAGCCATATAGTGAAATTAGATATAAAAACAGTCCGCTACCGATCATTGTACCAAGATAACCCCCTCCAACCTGCATGACATTGCTCCAGGGGCGATATTGTGTAGGTAATCGGTCAATAGCCTGACCATCCGTAGTGGTATCTACGATAGTCAGACTAAATGTTATCAAAAATAATGCCAATATAATTAGAGGCATATGTTCGGCAGGTTTAGCCAATGACATTAAGCAAAAAAGCAGGAAAATTAAAAAGGTACCGCAGAGCATAATGTGGCGGGAGTGATTATCTCCCGAACCTGATTTGCGATAACGTTCTACGATTGGTGCCCAAAGGAATTTACATGCCCAAGGTAACATCAGTAGGTAAAGTAGCCCTATTTTATCTTGCGTTACACCGTGGCTGCGTAGAAATGCCGGCATACTCTGCAGCGTTACCATACTGATGGTACTTTGAATGGTGTAAACACCAGCTAAAGTCAGAAATAATAGAGAGATTTGGTGGGAGCTTCTCTTGTTTGTCATAGCGCAATGCTCATATCTAGGCCAACATTTAATCCCTTACCAAGCATACTAAGTTCGTTATTTCCGAGCTGAAAAGCAGAAGCCCGATACTTTTTTTTGCCTAAATTTTCGCCATATAATTTGATGTTGATACCATGAGCCATTTCTAGATTGAGTGAAGCGTCATAGAGTGTATATGCACTTTGCCCAAGCGTATTAGCTTCATTAAAGTAGCTTTTTGAGTAATGGTGGGCACCGGCATTTAAATAGAGATTGCCAGGTAAGAATGTTTGATTAATCAGATAGTCAATACTGGCATTCATCATGACATCTGGCGCATAAGGTAGACGTTTGCCGTTATAACTTATTACGTCAGTTGTAGTATCGGTAGCATGAGTAAAACTGGATTTACCAATACTAGTTCCAAGAGATAACCTGAGCCCCTTTATCGGTTTGATTTGGCTATTCAGTTCAATGCCTTTACTTTCTGCTTTTCCGACATTGCGAATAGATTGCATGCCCGGAGAGCCAACATAAATCTGCTTATTTTTTGAATGGATATAATAGATTGCACCATTTAAGGTTATGGCATCATCAAAGAATGCGGTATTCCAGCCAAATTCATAATTGTCTGAGTTTTCGGTATGGTAAGGTTTTTTGTCATCAACAACGGAAATAATGTGATTGAATCCGCCCGGTTTATAACCTTTAGTCGTAGAAATATAGAAACGGGTATCTGGCGTAAATTGCCAGCCCAAAGCTGCTTTAGGCGTAAGTTCATTGTTGGAAACCTGATTGCTAAAAGCATCGATTTTCATCATGCCAGAGCGACCAGCATAATCTATTTGTGATTTTTCATGGGATAAGCGTCCACCAAGGGTTAGATCCCACTGAGTAGCAAACGGTAATTTAGCTTCACCAAACAGCGCCAGTGATTTTGTGCTAATGGTATTAAGTGAATTACTGTAGTAACTAGGGTAAGCACCAACCAGATGTTTATTATTTTCATCTGATAACCAACCGCCTAAAACACTGGTTATTCCATTTGTATAGTTGGAATTTAAGCGTAACTCCTGAGTTGTGGCATGATGTTTCTCTTTCCATTTACCTCCAATGAAATTACGGGAAATATCACGATCCTGATAAGAAGTAATACTGGTCAATGTATTGTTGCCAAAATCATATTCAGCCTTCAGTGCGTAGCTGTTTACTTGTCTTTTTAAATCGGGAATTGGGCCGTTGTACTCTTTCCGACGAAACTGTTCGTTACTTAAATAAAGCTCTTCATGTGAATGGAGAGCTTCATGAGCAAAACTAAATTCAGCACTGAAAGGTGAACCATCCGGTGCATATATTAATTGTCCTTTACCTAACCAGATTGTGCTGGAGTCGATATTTTTATAATTTGTTGCATTTATTTGCCCAGGCTCTTTTACCCAGCGAAGGCTGGTACTGCCATAAAGAATGTCTTCAATAAGAGACGTTGACCCACTGAAGGAACTGCCTTGTTTCAATCTGGAATAATTACCGGATAGGTTAAGCCAGGGGCCTTCTTTTGGGGAACGCGTAATAATATTGATAATCCCCGCCTGAGCATTTCCGCCATATAAAGATCCCTGAGGACCACGTAATAATTCTACGCGTTCTACATTGATTAATTCTTGTGTCAGGAATTGATGATCCTGCGGAATTCCATCAACATAAATTCGGATAGAAGGTGAGTAATAGTCAGGGGAGCTGATACCTCGGATAGTGGTAGCTGAATAGACTCGATTGCCCCGGGAGCGAATTTGTAAACCAGAGAACGCACGTTCAAGATCTTGTACTTGAGTAATCCCTGACTGCTCAAGTTCTTCACCTGATTTAACTAAAATACTGCCATTAACTTTATTTAACGCTTCTTCTTGTTTATTAGCAGTCACGATTAAAATATCTTTTTTTGCTTCAGAAGCATGTTCAGCCCAGGTTATAGGTGAAATCAGGCAGCATAAAATAGATGCGTTAGCATATTTTTTTTTCATATTGATGACTTGTTATGCCTTCTCAAATTTTGTTTTTACAAAAAACAAGCACAGTAGAACGGAAAGAATTAATAAAGAAGACTAACTCGAGTAGAAAAATCGGGCTAACGGGATACGGACAAAAGTAACGTAATACGTACTATTGATAATGATTATCATTAATGATAGATTGCGTGACATTTACATCATATATGTATATAAAATCTAATCATAACGACCAAAGTGCACACAATATGCTGTTTTTATTGTGAAAATAGCTTTTGAAATGGAATCTAATGCTAATTTTACAGAGGAACTGATGAAGACGATTTATAGTGAGAAACTAGATATTTTCACTGCCGATCATTGCAACTATAAGCGCTTAAAAGAGGCAGAGAATAATATACATCCGCCATTCCTCACGGAGGAATTATCTGACGGTATTCATATAAACCGTATTTGTTTTGAATTGGATAAAGACTTCACCGAATATTGTGAAGGACCACCAACAGTATCAATTTCCTTTGTTCTAAGTGGAAAAGGGAAGATGGCAATAGAGAATGGAGATGATTTAGAAGTTAACCCTGGAACAATGATTTTTTTCTATTCTCCAAAGAGAACGCGCGGAATGAATTTTTTTGGCTGTGGAACATGGCATATTCTTGATATCCGTTTTTCTTTGAAAGAAATTGAAGCTCAGGAGTTACCATCTTTTAGTAAATTAACAGCAGGTTTTGAAAAAAATGCCAGTTATTGTGATGTCTTGATGATGTCCTGTCCTATCTATCCTCCATTTATGCAAATGGTCAATCAGATAGAAGAGTGTCAGTTAGTTGGCAGTATCCGAAAGGTTTATCTAAAAGCGAAAGCGCTAGAAATCATCGCGTGTGTGACAGCTCAAATTTATGATTGTAAATATAACGCGATTAACAGTTTACAACGCCGCGCTGTTTTTAATGCAGTAAAAATCATTAATAGCGACTATCATTCACCCTGGACAATAAAATCATTATCAAGAGCAGTAGGTTTAAACGAACGAAAATTAAAAGAAGGATTTCGTGCCGTTGTTTTTAGTACTTTCCATCAATATCTGGAAAATGTTCGTATGACCACAGCGGAAGATTTATTGAAGAAGGGTATGGGGGTGATTGAAGTTGCTACAGCAGTAGGTTATTCCAGCCCCAGTCATTTTTCTAAACGTTTCCGGCAACACTATTTGATCAACCCCAAGGCATGGCAGGCAAAATATGCCGCGAATCATACAGTAAGCACAGAGTACATTGTATAGGAAGCAATAGATACTTTGCTTGTGGTGATGTTTTATTGATCAATATGTATCTATGAGTAAAAAAATAAGCCCAAAGATAAAACTACCTCTGGGCTTATTTAATTATATCAAATGGTTATTGAAATTATTTCAATTCCAGTTCGTTCATGGCAGCGATGCTGAACCCGCCATCAACATGCAGGATTTCACCGGTAATACCACCAGACAGGTTAGAACACAGGAATGCAGCCGCATTACCTACATCTTCTGTAGTGACGGTACGGCGGATAGGCGTGACTGATTCACAGTGTGCCAGCATCTTACGGAAATCTTTGATACCGGATGCTGCCAGAGTACGGATTGGGCCTGCGGAAATACCATTAACACGAATACCTTCAGCACCCATAGCATTCGCCATGTAACGCACGTTTGCTTCCAGAGAAGCTTTTGCTAATCCCATCACGTTGTAGTTAGGGATTGCACGCTCTGCACCTAAATAGCTTAAAGTGAGCAGCGCTGAGTCAGGATTCAACATACTACGACATGCTTTTGCCATCGCGACGAAGCTGTATGCACTGATATCATGTGCAATTTTGAAACCTTCACGGCTGACGGCATTAACGTAATCGCCATCAAGTTGTTCGGCAGGGGCATAACCGATAGAGTGAACAAAACCATCGAATTTCGGCCATACTTTACCCAGTTCAACGAACAATGTGTCGATACTTTCATCTTGAGCCACGTCGCATGGCAGAACGATGTTTGAATTCAGAGATGCCGCGAATTCTTCGACACGAGGTTTCAATTTGTCATTCTGGTAGGTAAAAGCCAGTTCTGCACCTTGTTCGTTCATTGCTTTCGCAATTCCATAAGCAATAGACAGTTTGCTGGCGACGCCAGTAATTAGAATGCGCTTGCCGGTCATGAAACCCATATCAGTTCCTTATTGTTCTTAATGTTCAAAATACCAGAGTTAATAGTGTAGTGTATTAAAAATATAACCTACATAAATCGGGTATTCGTTGTTAGTAAACGGAGGAGATTCTACCACGCTGGAGAAAAATGTGTTGAGTTTCCACTGCTGTTCCGATGAGTGAATAAAATCTGCTCAGTAAAAATCAAGTGATATCCTGTCTCCAGGCTTCGGTAGACAGAGGTTCACCAAAATGGCTGGATATCAGCTTGCGGGTGATATCGTGTAACGGAGAAGCCAGCACTTCAGCAGTATTACCGCGTTCTACGACTTCCCCCTGATGCATCACCAACACCTGATCACTGATGTGTTTCACCATACCAAGATGTTGAGTGACATAAATATAAGCAATACCATGTTTCTCCTGTAATTCCAGCATCAGATTAATAATCTGGGAACGCATCGACATATCAAGAGAAGCGAGTGCTTCATCAGCAACAATAACCTGAGGTTGTAATATCAGTGCCCGCGCCAGTGCTACTCTCTGTTTCTGACCAGATGCCAGCATGTGTGGGTAATAGTTGGCATGATCTGGCAGGAGACCAACCTGACGTAGTGTCTGATTGATGCGTTTTTCCCGTTCAGAAGGTGGCAGCTCTGTATTCAGAATTAAGGGCATATCCAGAATCTGACCAATACGCTGGCGGGGATTTAATGATGTGCTCGGATCCTGAAAAATCATGCGAATGAGCTGGCTGCGATAACTATAATCGCCATAAACCAGCTTGTGATGATTAATTAATATTTCACCTGATGTCGGTTCTATTACACCTGACAGCATTCTGGCCAGTGTGGATTTGCCAGAACCGTTTGCACCAATAATTGCCAGTGTTTTTCGTGGTTGCAAGGTAAAACTGACTGGCTTCACGGCATCAAGATGGTGACGCCGGAACAAGCCTGTACGGTAACGGAAAGTTTTCGTCAGGTTTTTAACTTCCAGTAATGTCTCGACCATTTATTGTTCCTCCATGTTCAGGGGGAAGTGACAGGCGAAAGTATGGCTTTTGCTGCCCCGTAACCGTGGTGCTTCAATACAGGTTTTCTGGGCATAAGGGCAACGAGGCCCGAGACGGCATCCGATAGGCAAATGTTCCAGTGACGGAATGACGCCCGGCAGTGTATTAAGGCGGCTTTTATGGGGCAGAGGGCTGCCGAAATCAGGAATAGACCGGATCAGTGCCTGTGTATAAGGATGGTGAGGAGTAACCAGCAAATCATCCGGTGTAGAGCTTTCCACGGTTTGTCCGCAATATAACACATTGATACGTTTCACTAATTTACTCATCATTTGCAGGTCATGGCTAATCAGCAAAATTGTCATATTGTTGTTCTGGTTCAGGCTCGATAACAGGCGGAATATCTGGGCCTGCGTTGTTGGTTCCATCGCATTGGTCGGTTCATCCGCGATCAGTAGTCTTGGCTGATTGGCAAGCGCAATGGCAATCATCACTTTTTGACACTCTCCATCAGTTAACTCATAAGGATAAGAGTTCATGATGTCGTGATGATCCTTAATACCCACCCGGTGGAGCAATTCAATGGCCCGACGTTTTCGCCAGTTGAAACGTTGCCACCAGCGGCCTTTAAATGTCCAGCCGGGGATAGACTGAATGAGTTGCTTACCAATACTTTCTGACGGGTCGAGACATAACTGAGGTTCCTGAAATATCATTGAAATATTGTGACCAATCACTTTACGGCGCTGTCGCGGCGTCAGGCGTAATAAATCAATATCATTGAACCGGAAGCGGTCTGCGGTAACGGTAATATTATCTTTTGCAACCCCACAAATTGCCTTGGCGATAAGGCTTTTACCAGAACCGGATTCACCAGCCAGCCCGAGGATTTCACCTTCTGTTAATGAAATACTTAATCGATCAACGGCTTTAACGGGGCCTTCTGACGTCATGAATTCAATGGTGAGGTTACGAATATCGAGTAGTGGCATTATTCGACTCCTGCATTAATGGCACGGTGCAGGCCATCGCCCAGTAAATTAACCAGCAGAACACTCAGCATAATGGCTGCTCCCGGTAACATCACCGTCCACGGGGCTGTGTAGATAAGCTCCAGTGATCCGCCGAGCATAGCGCCCCATTCAGGTGAGGGCAATTGTGCGCCAAGGTTGAGAAAACCCAGAGCCGCGATATCAAGGATGGCAATCGAGAAAGTACGGGTTAACTCGTTCACTATCACAGCGGTAATATTCGGAAAAACAGCATAACGTAAAATATGATAATTTGAAGCGCCATCCAGACGGGCAGAGATAATATATTCTTTATCCAGTTCATCATGTACAGCGGAATAGGCTGCCCGCACAATTCTTGGCAGTAATGCCAGCCCGATAGCGAGCATTGCATGTTGCAGGCTGGCTCCCATAAAAGCAACGACAATGATGGCTAATAACAGTGAAGGTATGGAAAGCAGGGTGTCAAGAATGTGATTCAGGATCGCAGATTTCAGCCCGTGTGTAATGCCGGCAAGGCTGCCGATAACTAACCCGACAATTGCCGCCGCGCTAGTCACAACCAGCGCAGCACCAAATGTGGAGGAAGTACCAATCAGTAATCGACTGAATATATCCCGCCCCAGATCATCTGTCCCAAGAAAAAAGGCAACATTACCGTAGTGTGACCACGAAGGAGGCATCAGCTGGTCAATAAATTGTTGGTCAAGCTGATAAGGTGCAAGATGGCTACCAAAAAGACTTAATATAATTAAAATCAGTACGCCGTAAAAACCCGTCATTGCCAGTGCATCGGCATAGAAAAAGCGCCAAATAACTCTCAGGGGCGATGGCGTTTTCTTTTCACGGTAAAAATTATCTAATGGCATACCATTCCTTATGTTTTAAAGGATTAGCCATCGCGCCAATAATATTAGTCAGCACGTTGACCGAAATAACTAAAGTACCTACTACCATTACACCTGCTGAAATTGCGGAGTAATCCTGCTGGCGGATGGCACTGATAAGCCATTGTCCCAGCCCCGGCCAGTTAAACACTTGTTCTGTCACCATAGCTAAGGTCAGCATGGTTGAGAATTGTAGCCCCAGCTTGGGAATAATAGGGGGCAGGGCGTTATGCAATAAGTGGCGACGGATAATGGTTAATTTTGATAGCCCACGAGTCGCGGCTGATCTTATGTAGTTTGATGCTGAAATCTCTTCTGCGCTGTTACGCATTAAACGAATAACATCAGTCATTGGTGCGACAGACAACGTGATGACAGGTAATATCATATGTAGTATTACATTCATGATCATCTCGTTACGATAAGGGCTTTTTGACAACCATGCATCAATCAGGGCAGAGCCCGTTACAGGCTCCATTCGGTACAGTAAATCAATCCGCCCTGATACCGGTAACCAGCCCAGATGAAGTGAAAACAACAGAGTAAGTAACAGGGCTAACCAGAATACCGGAATGGAAAAACCAAATAGCGCAAGTGTGCTGATAATTTTATCTGCTTTTTTATTACGCCATACGCCGGCAACAATCCCTAATGGAATACCAATTAATAATGCCAGAGTGAATGAGAGCAGACAGAGCTCAAGCGTTGCCGGAAATACCTCATAGAGTTGGTCAACAATTCTCTCACCATTGATGCTGGAAATGCCAAAATCCCATTGCAGTAATCCATGAAAATAGAACAGGTAAGCATCAAGCAGAGATGCGCCGCTTAAAGGGCCGTGAGGCGTAAAATACATCAGGCTGAAGCTGATCAGTGAGAGAAAAAAGAGTGTCACAAGCAGCAGTAGCAAACGGCGTAATATATAAATAATCATTTGCTTCCTTTTTTATTTTCAGCGGATGTATTTCCGGTGGATGTCTTTTCAGAAGAAACAGAGTGTTCCTGTTCCCGATGAACGCCGGCGAATGAGCTATTTCCAAACGGACTAAGAACTAATCCTTTAATGTTATAACGAAATATCTGTGATCGCATTGGGTAAGCTAGTGGCAGTACAGGTAACTGCTGAGCAAGGATCTGCTGAGCAATATGATAACTTTTTATGCGAGCCGCTAATTGTTGATCTAACAATGCTTGATGGATCGCATTATCAAAAGTCGCGTCACACCAGCGGCTCAGGTTTGTCTGAGATGCGATAGCTGCACAGCTAAACAGCGGGCGGAAAAAACTATCGGGATCATTACTGTCAGTAGACCAGCCTGCTAATGTCATGTCATGAGATTTATCCATGAGCTGGCTTTCCTGAAAACGGCCTTCAAGGGGGCGGATAGTCATTTTAATCCCAACATGCGCTAAATCTGCCTGAATCAGCTCTGCCATTTTCAAAGGGCTTGGGTTATAGGGTTTCGACGTGGTGGGAACCCACAGTGTCAGTTCCAGACCGTCTAACCCCAGTTTATTCAGTATCTGGCGGGATTTTTCAGGATTGTATTCGGTAATTTCTGCCCGATTATCATAAGCCCATGATGCTCTTGGTAAAATAGAAGCAGCAGTTTCAGCCGTACCATAATAGATGGCTCGCATCAGTCTTTGATTATTAATGGCATAGGCAATGGCCTGACGAACTTCCAGTTTATCCAGAGGTGGCTTACTGGTATTGAAAGCAAGATAGGCAATATTCATTCCTGAACGCAGGGTCAGACGCAGATTGGGGTCATTGTGGAGTATGTCCCATTGGTTGGCTGTAGGATAGGCTAATACATCGCACTCACCTGTGAGCAGTTTGGAGATTCTGCCAGTACCACCTGCTCCGATATCTACAACAACTTGTTCCATCAGTGGCTTGCCTTTCCAGTAGTTATCATGTCGGATAAGACGGACAAATTGCCCCATTTGATAATCTTCCAGCATGAATGGCCCGGTTCCTACCGGATTCCAGTCAATTTGTTCCTCTTTATTTATGCTATGCAGTTTTTGTCCGTATTCTTCAGACAGTATAGGCGAATAATGCGTCGCCAGATGCCAGAGAAAGGAGGCATCAGGGGCGTTCAGGCGGAACTCGACAGTGTATTTATCAATTTTTCGGATGTCCTGAATGGAATCACCAAATTGTAAACTATCAAAATAGGGATAATGCCCACCATTAACATAGTGATAGTCATGTTTCTTATCGAATAACCGGCGGAAGCTGAAAACAACATCATCGGCGTTCATGGTGCGGGTCGGAGTAAACCACGCCGTTGACTGGAACGCGACATTATGGCGCAAATAAAAGCGATATGTCGCTCCGTTATCCCGAACTTCCCAACGAGAAGCTAATTCAGGAATTAGCCGATAGGTCAGGGGATCTACTCCCAACAGACGGTCGTAAATCTGGGCAGCCAGAGTATCCACGGTCAGGCCGCTGATAGCCATTTGCGGGTTAAACGTACTCAGATTGCCGTTGACGCAATAAATAAAACCATGCTGCCGTATAGTTGCCGGAGCATAGGATAGGCTTTCCGACGACTGTCTGTAAGCAACTTTGGCTGTAGCTTTAGTCGTTTCTGGAATTGCTTTCTCAATAGCCAGCGCGGGTGTTGAAAGCAATAATATGATCCAGTAAATCAAATAGCGCATATAAAACATCAATTATGGGAAAAGTCTGGCTATTGTAACTTAATTAGCCCTTTCTGCTCAAAAACAACAACCAAATCACGCTGGTGAGAAAAATTCTCAATAAAACGCTTTACAAACATAATTGATAAGCATTATCATTCTCATTGTGCTGTTGAGATATGTATTTTATGACCCCAGTCTGAGATCTCGATACGCATGACATTGCTCACATTGCTTCCAGTATTTTTTATTAGCCAGCTCGGGTGCTGGCTATTTTTTTATCTGTTATTCCCTTGCCGCAGCGTTCCAGCCCGAAATCCATTGGGTATATCATTTATTGAATTTTTTTAATCCGTCACACTGATGTTGTGCTTTTTTATTAACCCGCGTAATTGATGGTATGTCAGGCTGAGTTTTGCTGCTGCTTTTTTCTGATTGAACTGGCTTTCTGCTATTGCCTGTATAATTAATTGTTTTTCACAATCATTCTGCCATTGCCTTAAATCGAGTGGTAAATCAGGCAGAGAGCGATTATCAGTCTTATGTTTGATGGGTGAATTGTTGGCTGACTTTTGTGCATGAGTTTCTGAAGATACGGTAAAGGGATTAATAATGATGGTGTCTAAGGCATTTTGATTATCCCCATGACGGTAGATGGAGCGCTCTATAACATTTTTCAGTTCACGGACATTGCCGGGCCAAGAGTAAGCAAGTAACTGTCGCTTTGCTTTTTCAGTCAATCCGGGGAAGAAAGGAAGATTCAGCTCCTGACACATCTGAACGGCAAAGTGTTGAGCCAGTACCATAATATCCTGCTGTCTCTGGCGTAGTGGGGGTATCTGAACAACATCAAATGCCAGCCTGTCCAGCAGGTCTGCCCGGAATTTCCCGTTGGCGGCCATAGCTGGTAAATCTTCATTGGTAGCACAAATCAGCCGGACATCGATCTGTAAAGACTGGTTACCTCCTACACGCTCAAGGTATCCATATTCAATGACTCTTAAGAGTTTTTCCTGTACCTGCATTGGTGCGGTCGCCAGCTCATCAAGAAACAGGGTTCCGCCATCCGCTCGCTCAAAACGCCCCTGATGTTTTGAACGTGCTCCGGTAAATGCGCCTGCTTCATGGCCAAATAGCTCTGAATCAAGCAAATTCTCGTTGAGAGCAGCGCAGTTCAGGGAAATGAAAGGGCCTTGCCATCTGGGAGAAAGATAATGTAAACGGTGGGCAATTAACTCTTTACCTGTTCCCCGTTCCCCTAGCACTAAAACAGGTTTATTTAATTTTGCCAGTGCAGAAACCTGTTCCAGAACCTCAATAAAATTGTTTGCTTCCCCTAATAGGTTATCAGTGAACTGATTCATGATTTCTCCACTAACAGATCGTATTTTTCGCCAATTATTGGTTGATTTAACTACATTAAGATATTGTGAGAAAAAAGCAAATAAAAATTAATTTATATATTTCAATGTGATAATAAGAAATAAAAAGTTGGCATGTATCTTGTATTTAATTGAATGCCTTACCTTGTATCTTATACATTATTTAACAGTGCACAGGCATAACATACATACATTCTAATGAAAGAGGTTTATGACTATGGGTATTTTTTCTCGTTTTGCTGATATCGTTAACGCTAATATTTCTTCTCTGCTGGATAAAGCAGAAGATCCGCAGAAAATGATCCGCTTGATGATTCAGGAGATGGAAGATACGCTGGTGGAAATACGCTCAACATCTGCGCGTACGCTGGCTGAGAAAAAACAGCTTCTGCGCCGTATCAGCACCGGAGAAAGCCAGATTGAAGGCTGGCAGGAAAAAGCTGAACTGGCATTGAGCAAAGATAAAGAAGATCTTGCGCGGGCAGCTCTGATTGAAAAACAGAAAGTCAGCCAGTTAGTTGAAACACTGAAAAATGAGCTGTCGATTCTGGATGAAACCCTTGATCGCATTAAAGGGGAAGTGACTGAGCTGGAAAACAAACTGATAGAAGCGCGTGCACGACAGCAGTCTCTGACTCTGCGTCATCAGGCTGCGGCTTCTTCCCGTGAAGTTCGTCGTCATTTGGACAGCGGTAAAATCGATGAGGCTATGGCTCGTTTTGAACAGTTTGAGCGCCGGATTGACCATATGGAAGCAGAAGCGGAATCAGTGGGTCTGGGGAAAAAGAAATCTCTGGAACAGCAGTTTGCAGAACTGAAAGCGGATGATGAAATTAGTGCACAACTTGCTGCTCTCAAAGCTAAAATGAGTGCTAAAGACCCACAATGATAGAGAAGGTTATTCGTATACCCGTTCACAACTAAGGAAAGGTAATGGCTTATATATTTCTGGGGATCCCGCTGATCCTGTTTGTACTCTTCGTGTTACCTGTCTGGTTATGGCTGCACTATAACAACCAGAACAGAGGGAAACTGGAGAGCAATGAAATTCAACGTTTGGAGCAGTTGTCAGAAAACGCCCGGCGTATGCAGGAACGTATCAAAACGCTGGAAGATATTCTTGATGCAGAGCATCCAAACTGGAGGCAGTCATAATGAGCAGTTCTTACCGGGGGAAACTTTATCGTTTACCGGAACAGGGCGTGATCAAAGGTGTTTGTGCCGGGTTAGCGAACTATTTTGATGTCCCTGTTGCCCTTATCCGTACCATTACCATACTGTCGATATTCTTTGGGTTATCAGCCATAACGTTAGTTGCCTACATTATCTTGTCCTTTGTGATGGATCCCGCACCTGTGGGATATCAGCCAGAGGAAACAAGAGCACCATCAACCCGGAAAATACTGGATGAAGTTGATTACCGATTGAGAGCAGGGGAAGAACGCCTGCGTCAAATGGAACGCTATATTACTTCTGACACCTATAATGTACGCAGTCGTTTTCGCCAGCTCTAAGCCAGAACAGATTTAAATAAGAACGGCGGAATACCACAGAAACTGTTGGCCCCTTGCCCGGTTGGGTGAGGGGAGACTGGTTTGAGATTACAACATTATAGTGTCCGACTCAGGAGGAATATGAAACGGTTGCAAAATGAGCTGACGTCACTTGTTAATCGTGGAATAGATCGTCATTTACGGCTGGCAGTAACAGGATTAAGCCGTAGCGGAAAAACAGCATTTATTACTTCTTTGGTCAATCAGTTGCTGAATGTTCATACTGGTGCCAGATTACCACTGTTTTCTACCGTACGTGACGGTCGTCTATTAGGTGTGAAACGTGTACCACAGCGGGATTTGGGTGTTCCCCGTTTTGCCTATGATGAAAACATTGCTGCTTTGCACAATCCCCCGCCGTATTGGCCGATACCGACCAGAGGCGTGAGCGAAATTCGTCTTGCGCTACGTTATCGTTCAGAAGATTCTTTACTCCGCTATCTCAAAGACACCTCAACACTTTATCTGGAAATTGTCGATTATCCCGGAGAGTGGCTGCTGGATTTACCTATGCTGGAACAGAGTTATCTGGCATGGTCACGGCAAATGAATGGATTACTGAAAGGAAGCAGAGCTGAGTGGGCGAAGCCATGGCTGGAATTATGTAAACAGTGTGATCCATTGGCGCCTGCGGATGAAAATCTGCTGAGCAGAATTGCACAGGCCTACACAGATTATTTACACCAATGTAAAGCAGAAGGTTTACATTTCATTCAGCCGGGGCGTTTTATTCTGCCGGGAGATCTGGCGGGAGCGCCTGCCCTGCAATTTTTTCCGTGGCCGGACATTGACGGGATCGGGGAACCTCAATTACTGAAAGCGGATAAACAGACTAATATCGGTATGTTACGTGAACGATTTAATTATTATTGTGATCACATCGTAAAGGGCTTTTATAAAGAGCATTTTCTGCGTTTTGATCGGCAAATCGTTCTGGTTGATTGCCTACAGCCATTAAACAGCGGCCCGCACGCTTTTAATGATATGCGCCTGGCACTGACTCAACTGATGCAGAGTTTTCATTATGGTAAACGGACGTTATTTCGCCGTTTATTTTCCCCTTGCATTGATAAATTAATGTTTGCGGCGAGTAAGGCAGATCATGTCACAGCAGATCAGCACGTTAATCTTGTTTCGTTGCTTCAACAGCTTGTGCAGGAAGCGTGGCAGAATGCCGCCTTTGAAGGGATCAGCATGGATTGTGTTGGTCTGGCGTCTGTTCAGGCAACTGAAAGTGGCATTGTGATGCACGAGGGAGAACAGATCCCGGCTATCAAAGGAAATCGCCTGTCAGATGACAAACTACTGACATTCTTTCCGGGTGAAGTACCACAGCGTCTGCCCAGTAATGATTTCTGGCAGAAACAGGGTTTTAATTTTGAATCATTCCGGCCACGGCAGGTCAGTATTGATGCACCATTACCCCATATCCGTATGGACAGCGCGATGGAGTTTTTATTGGGAGACAAACTGACATGACGGACTCTTTAAAAACAGAGGATAAAGATTCTGCTCCTTTAAAACCAAGAGTGGATTTTGATGACATGTTATCAGCATCTTCAGAGCCTTCCCTGAAATCCCAGCAAGAATTTAATGAACAGGAAAGCGAATTCTATCCGGCTCTGCCAGAATTAAATACGGAAGAGCAGGAAAGTGAGCTTGAAGGTGCAGTGAATGCGGCCCTGAAACCTAAACGCGGCCCGTGGCGGAAAATATTTTCAGGAGCTTTACTGTTATTGGGTTTTAGTGTTATCGCTCAGTTTATTCAATGGATATATCAGTCATGGCAGAATCAGGACTGGATTGCTCTGGGTGTAGCAGCCGCAGGCAGTATGATTGTTTTTGCCGGAATAGGTGCTGTTATCGGTGAATGGCGTCGCCTTTATCGTTTGCGCCAGCGGACAGAAGAACGTGATATCGCAAAAACATTATTGCAGAGTCATGGTATTGGCAAAGGACGGCAGTTTTGTGAAAAACTGGCTGATCAGGCAGGTATAGGCCAGCAGCATCCGGCGTTACAGCGTTGGCAGAGTGCTATACATGAAACGCACAATGATCGGGAAATAGTCATATTATACAGCAAACTGGTTCAGCCTGTGCTGGATGAACAGGCTAAAAAAGAGATCCGGCGATCAGCTGCAGAATCTGCACTGATGATCGCAGTCAGTCCGCTTGCAGTGGTCGATATGGCTTTTATTGCATGGAGAAATATTCGTCTTATTAATCGAATTGCGGCAATATATGGGATTGAATTGGGTTATTTCAGCCGAATTCGTTTATTTCGGCTGGTATTGTTGAATATTGCTTTTGCTGGAGCATCAGAGTTGGTCAGGGAAGTGGGTATGGACTGGCTGTCACAGGATATTGCCGCCCGGCTTTCAGCCCGTGCTGCACAAGGCATTGGCGCTGGGTTGCTGACTGCCCGGCTGGGAATTAAGTCGATGGAGTTGTGCCGCCCTTTACCCTGGATTGATGGCGATAAACCTAAATTAGGTGATTTCCGGTATCAGTTAATTAGCCAGCTAAAAAGTACACTGGCGACTAAGCCGAAAACGAGAAATGAAGCCAAAAAGTCAGGCTCATAACTCAGATGATACTGTCATTTAAGCTTGACACTCTGTCTTACTGTCAACTTTAACTGACAGGGGGCTTCATCTATCGCACAGTAACGAGTAATATTTCAGGCAGTTACGAACATTGTGTAAATAAGGTCGGAATAAATGCGATTGGAAGTTACTTGTCAGGATCGAATCGGACTGACTCGCGAGTTACTTGATTTATTGGTTTTAAGAAATATTGACCTGAAAGGAATTGAGATTTCTCCTGCTCGTCGTATTTACCTTAATTTTACTCAAATTGATTTCAATACCTTCCGTTTGTTAATGGCGGAAATCCGTCGTATTAATGGCGTGATGGATGTCAGGACGGTGGCTTTTATGCCGTCAGAAAAAGAACACCGGGCGATGCGTACATTACTGGAGTCTGTACCGGATCCGATTCTGTCCGTTGATATGAAAGGAAATATTGATTTAGCCAATCTGGCATCACAGTCATTATTTGGCATCAGTAAAGAAAAAATCAGCCAGAAAAATATCAGCCAGCTTATCAGTAATTATAATTTCCTTCGTTGGCTGGAAAGTGAACACCCCGAACCTCATTCAGTCACGTTAACCATCAAAGAAAAAACCTATTTGATGGATGTGATCCCGATGCCGCTGACTGATGAAAATCAGGAAATTAAATGTGTCGGGGCGGTCATTATGCTGCGTGTCTTCACGCAGGCAGAACCTGCCCAGAAAAAACGTATCGTCAATGATGATCAGGCTTTTGAAAATATTGTTGCTGTCAGCCCGAAGATGGTCCATGTCGTAGAGCAGGCTCGTAAAATGGCTATGCTGGATGTGCCGTTGTTGCTGATTGGTGATACGGGGACAGGGAAAGATGAATTTGCCAAAGCCTGTCATTTACGCAGTTCAAGAGGAAAACAGCCCTTTCTTGGCTTAAATTGTGCCTCTATGCCGGATGACGTAGTCGAAAGTGAATTGTTTGGTTATGCAGCGGGTGCCTATCCTAACGCAACGGAAAGTAAAAAAGGCTTTTTTGAGCAAGCAAATGGCGGTACGGTTCTGCTGGATGAAATTGGTGAAATGTCACCCCAGATGCAGATTAAATTATTGCGTTTCCTTAACGATGGAACATTTCGTCGGGTGGGGGAAGATAATGAAGTGAAAGTGGACGTCAGGATCATCTGCGCCACTCAGAAGAATCTGGTTGAGTTGGTACGGAAAGGGGAGTTCAGGGAAGATCTCTACTACCGGCTTAATGTATTGACTATCACATTACCACCTTTACGGGAACGTCAGGCGGATATTATGCCACTGACGGATTATTTCGTGACCCGTTTTGCCGAAGAACAGGGTGTAGAAAAACCAAAATTTGCCCCTGATCTGGAACAGTTCCTATGCAGCTATTACTGGCCCGGAAACGTGAGGCAGCTGCGCAATGCCATCTATCGGGCATTGACGCAGCTTGAAGATAACCAGTTAAGCTCACAGGATATTCAGTTACCGCATTTAGAAGCAGAAACTTCATTTATCAGCGAGGATATTCTGGTTGGTTCTTTGGATGAAATCAGCAAACGTTTTGAACGCTCTGTCCTGACGCGCCTTTATCGTCACTATCCCAGTACTCGTAAGCTGGCGAAACGGCTTGGGGTTTCTCATACTGCAATTGCGAATAAATTGCGTGAATATGGGTTGAGTGGAAAGAAACATGCTGAATCGGGTGACGAATAATTTTTTGGTAATAAAATATACAGATTTCTTGTGGCATAAATTTCCCCTTTTATTCTTGCTCTGAATCTTCTGAAGGTGGGCAGGTGGTAAGGATATTTTGTAGAGATGAGGAGAAGTTAGGAGGGAAACAGGTTTGGATGATAGGGGATTTTATCATCGGGATTAATTTAGAAATAGAGGATGGCCGTTCTGCTATTTTTATTGCCAACATACAATCTATGGCATGTAGAAATGATAATGAATAACCGGTAAGACGCCGTTCCGTTAAAGGCTGATAACGATCTTCAATATTGCGTACTATGCTTACCGGTGGTGGCCTCCCGACAATCAAAGTATGCAATACTGCCCCTAGCGCATAAATATCACTCCAGGGGCCCTGCTGCCCCTCTTCATTGGCCGTGTATTGTTCACAGGGTGTGAACCCCGGCCTGACCGTTATTTCTTCTTCGTCAGATAAACGTTCTGCTATTTTCCGGGCAGACCCTAAATCCAGCAAAACAGGTAATCGATCATTCTGAAGTAAAATATTATCCAGCGAAATATCACAGTGTAGATAGCCAGCCTGGTGGAGGGTGTTGATGGCATCAAGCAGAGGGGACAAAATATGGCACAGCCAATTCTGTGTAACTATTTTTGCATACTTTACCTGTAATACTTTCAGGGTAATGCCGTGGTAAAAGGGAGTGGCGATGTAAGCGGTGCTGTTCTGTTGCCAGAAACGTATGAAGCGGGGTAGGCACGGATGGTTAAAGCAAGTCATGATATGGGCTTCACGCATAAAACTGTGAAGCCCGATTCTGAATCTTTCCTGTAAATTTGGGTGGCGTAATTTTAGTTTCAAATCATTACGGCGAACCACAATCATGGATGGCAGATATTCTTTTATGGCAACTGCACACTGTTTGCTGTGATCCCAGGCTCGGTATACGATACCAAATCCTCCTTTACCCACAACTTTTTCAATTTCAAACTCATTGAAACAGTATCCAATGGGTAATGCCTGTAATAATGGATGCTTGGTCTTAAGAGAGTTATTGTAAGAATTCTGCATAATAGATGGCCTCTTGAACCTCATGTTCTATTTTTTGTCGAATTTTCAAGTTGCCTCTTTATTGGCTGTGTTTATTTACTCCGAACATTTAGTCCTCCTGTTAAATTATGTGGGAGTGTGGCATGGTTGGTATGAAATTATTTATACTCTTGAGGAAATGTTTATAAACTACGCATGACGCATGACGCATGACGCATGACGCATGACGCATGACGCATGACGCATGACAAATTACACACGGATATCATGCAGGATCTATATATCATTCGAAAACTGGAATTTAAGTTCTCCCTGTTCGAGCGACACCTGTAATTGGTTAAATTGTTCACCATGGGCACAGGCAGATAGCAGCCGCTGGCTTATCTGAGGCAATAGAGTATTGGTTAAAATAGCATCTACCGTACGACCCCCCGACTCAACTTCGGTACAACGACTGACAATATTTTCAATCATGGCTTCATCGAACGTGGCAGTAATACCGTGGTTTTCCAGCAATCGTTTCTGTATGCGTCCAAGCTGCAAATAAACGATACTGGTCATGACTTCATCATCTAATGGATAGTATGGAATGACTAATAAACGCCCCAGTAAAGCGGCAGGGAATGTGTTTAATAGTGGTTTACGTAGTGCTGAACTAAGCTGCTCCGGCTCAGGTAGTGTATTACTCTGTTGATAATGCTGGTAGCACATTGAGTTGACTAAATCCGCGCCGACATTCGATGTCAGAATAATAATCGTATTACGAAAGTCAATATGACGACCTTCACCATCTTCCATCCATCCCTTATCGAATACCTGAAAGAAAATTTCATGGACATCAGGATGCGCTTTTTCAATTTCATCCAGTAATACGACACTGTATGGACGACGACGAACTGCTTCGGTCAGGACACCCCCTTCGCCATATCCGACGTAGCCGGGAGGAGCACCTTTTAATGTTGATACAGTATGTGCTTCCTGAAATTCACTCATATTGATAGTGATCAGGTTTTGTTCACCACCATACAGTGTTTCCGCCAGAGCGAGTGCGGTTTCAGTTTTACCGACGCCGGAAGGCCCACACAGCATAAAGACCCCTACCGGTTTATTAGGGTCGTCCAGTTTTGCCCGTGAAGTGCGTACCCGGTTTGCGATGGTTTCTAACGCATGATACTGACCAATGACACGCTGGTTAAGGGTATCGGCTAATTGCAATACAGCCTCAATTTCATCTTTCATCATTCGGCTTAAAGGAATGCCAGTCCAGTCTGAGACAACAGCGGAAACTACATTACTGTCTACTGCGGCAAAGATAAGAGGTTCTTCACCCTGTAACATTTCCAGTTGTTGTTGCAGCTCAGCCAGCTCCGTATGAAGAGTAATTTTATCATTATTGTTTTGTTCTTCATCGGCTTGTTCTTCATGTAACTGAAGACGTAGCTGAATAATTTTGTCTGTCAGTAACAGTTCCTGTTGCCAGCGCGCTTCTAGCTGCTCTTGTTGCTCTGCCAGCGTTGTCAACTGGCTGAGAATATTTTCTGCCCGCTGAGGATCGCCCAGACCAACTTTGGATTCCCGTTCCACTATTCCCAGTTCAACATTCAACGATTCTATCTTATGACGGCAGTTTTCCAGCTGTGGGGGTTCTGCATGCTGGCTGACTGCAACTCTGGCACAGGCGGTATCCAGTAATGCGATGGCTTTGTCCGGTAACTGACGGGCAGGAATATAGCGGTGGGAGAGGTGTACTGCTGCATCAACTGCTTCATCCAGTAAAAGAATACGATGGTGTTTTTCCAGCGTATTGACCAGACTACGCAGCATTATCAGAGCCTTGGTTTCATCAGGCTCATGTACCTGAACAACCTGAAAACGGCGGGTCAGGGCCGGATCTTTTTCGATATATTTTTTATATTCTGACCAGGTTGTAGCACCCAGTGTCCTCAATTGCCCCCGTGCTAGTGCTGGTTTTAATAAGTTAGCGGCATCACCTGTACCTTGTTGTCCTCCCGCTCCTATCAGAGTGTGAATTTCATCAATAAACAAAATGATGGGCGTCGGGCTGGACTGGACTTCTTCAATGACTTTCCGCAGACGGGATTCAAACTCTCCTTTAATTCCCGCACCGGCCTGTAACATACCGATATCCAGCAGCCAAAGCTGAACGTTCTTCAGCGGGGGAGGAACTTCGCCAGCCACAATTCTCAAAGCCAGACCTTCAATGACCGCAGTCTTACCAACGCCGGCCTCACCTGTCAGTAATGGGTTGTTTTGTCTGCGGCGCATCAGAATATCGATAATCTGGCGGATTTCTTCATCGCGTCCTGAAACAGGGTCAATTTCACCATTACGGGCCCGGGCTGTTAATTCCTGTCCGTATTGTTGCAAAGCTGAGCCTGTTACAGACTGTGGCGATGCTCCCTGAGTTTCGGTTGATGATATTATGCTTTCCTGAGCCTCATCACTGCCATCAAATATATTGTTGAAATTATCGATCAGGGTATCGGCATTGATATGATCAAACAGGGGAGAAATTGCTTTCAGTGCATTGCGAAGATTGAAAGTTTTTAATATGCCTATCAGTAAATGCGAACTACGGATCTGAGCAACACCAAATTTCAGTGAACCGTAAACCCAGGCTCGCTCTACGGCATTGTCAATATGTTCTGAGAGATCAGAAATGGCACTGGCACCACGGGGCAGGCGATCCAGTGCAGCAACAATATCTTTGGTCAATGCAGATTCATCCAACCCTAAATGGTGGATAAGTTTCTGTAAATCACTGTTTTGTTGTTGCATGATTTGGTGTAGCCAATGAACCAGTTCAACATAAGGGTTACCACGCAACTTACAGAAAGCAGTGGCACCTTCTAATGATGTGAACAGGGTCGGGTTGAGCTTACCAAAAAGTACGGAACGGCTGATTTCTGACATAGCATGTAATCCGTGATGTTGTCGTTGATAATGTTTAGGTACGTAAGTAATAACGAGTGGTTAGATAACAACCCGTTATTAAATCACGAAAGGCAGGAAGAGGTATGCCGGTCGGGAGCATGCGGGCAAAACTAGGGATTGTAGATTAAATCATCACGATGGATTTTCTGTTCCATCTTCCCAAGCCAACTGCTTAGCCCTAGTTTTACCGGCTCTGACAGATGGATACCCTGTATATCTGTACGATGAAGTGCCAGCTGGATATCCCATGCATACTCAATCCCGAGATATTGACGTACCCAGTCACGTAATTGTTGTGACTTTGGCTGGTTTGGCAGGAAGTCTTCATATTCTGATATTGTCAGCGGGCCAAGTTCGATGCGGAATTTATACTGGACATCATATAACGCAGTCCCTAAAAAGGCTGACTGTCCTAAACGTGGCATGTTACGTCCGGCTTTTAACCGGGCCTGATCCTGAATCTCAACTTCCAGCCATTGCGGAATATTTTGTTTAATCTTTAACGGAATATTGAAGTAGGTGAACAGTATTTTTTCCAGACCTTCTGCACCATGCCCCTGACGGGATAAATGGCCTGATAATAAATAGCGGGCATGTTCATTAATAGAATCTGCGTTTTTCTGGGCAGGTAAACCCATACCAACCAGACAGGCGAGATAATGGCAGAAACGCTGATTATCCTGACGATCCAGCGATACTGTAGACTGCGCATTCGCCCAGGCCCGATAAAATAATTGGATTAACCTATTGTGAAATAAATTAGCAAACGCTGTCAGCGTCGGATCCTGGTAGTTATACTGTCGGGCATAGATATATTCGGTAATGTGAGTCGGTAATGGTCCGTTCGGCCCGAATAAACCAAAACTGTAAATCAGTACGTCATACTGTTTTGAGTTTTTCCGTTGTTTTGCTTCAGAGATAGTAGAAGGGGCGAATATCATTGATGCCTTTTGCCCTAACCGCAGTAGGTCGTATCGCGGTAATGGGGATGAACCCAGCATATAATATTCCCCGGACTGCGCATCTATCCGCCGCAGGGTCTGGAACAGATCGAACTGCCACGGCGTCTGGGTGAGTTCTTGCCAGAAATTATCAGGCAGACGGCTTATGCTGTGAATGGCAACGGCACCTGTTTCACTCATCGTTATTTCCCCCATTATAACAGCTGTTTTTTCCCCATTCGGGCCGGCCAGTAACCGATTTTGCCGCGTTGCTGGCTATAGAGAGTCATTTCAGTGAAGGAGTTCATGGTAACTAAATGAGAGAAGAGTCGTTCCAGAACACTACCCAGTAACCAAGGGCTGGTTCCGGCAAACTCCTGCTCATCGACTTCCAGTTCAATTCCGACACCACGGGCAAAAACGATTGGGCCGGGTTCTGGTACTCTGCGATGAATTGTCTTCAGTGAACAATGACGAATACCATTAATCTGACGGGCGGTGGCTGGTTCTGAAAGGTTGGCATAAAGACTCAGCAATTGCCGTAATGCCTGAGTGCCTTGTTCATCATCCTTATCCATGAAATTCAGGTAATTGAGCTGTAACTGACTGATTAATTTCCAGGAAGCTGAACCCTGTGCCAGAGCCGGATGTGGTATGGTCGGCCTTTTAAGAAATACAATCTGGTTGATTGGAATGGAATCAAGCATGACAAAACTGTCGATATCCTGTTGCCGCAACATCGCAGATAAATCACGGTTGGTGCACATCACATCCGCAGTCAGAAATTTGAGTTCATTCGGCCAGGGTGAGTGTTGTTCATCAACAATGGAAACAAATGATTCCGTACCGAGGTAGCTGGTTCGGGTTCCATAATGCAGGGAGTGTTCAGACAGAATCCGGGGATCACGACGAAGGGAAAAATAGGCACCATAATTTCCTTTATCATCACTGAATGTTGACCAGAAAGGTCGGAAGATCTGAGTTTCCCGTCGCTTGATATCTGCACCGTGCAGGCGTTGTACGGAAAAAATTTCGTAATCCAGTGGTCGGGTATTATCAACCACTAAATGGTACTCATTAGTACTCTCTTTTAGCGTGACCCGTTCAGTCAGTTTAGGGAACAGGTTAATGACAGGAGTACTGTTCAGGGCTAAGTAAGAGGCATCAACCAGATGCTCTAAATCCTCATCAATTTTGTCCAAAAGTAGGATCAGTTCAAACTCACTCTCTTTTTTAGTCTCTTCCAGCAAAGATTGCATGCCGCTAATGCTGAAGAACTGAAAACGAGCCGGAAAAGCAAAATACTCATGCAGCTGCCGATAACCGCTGAACGTGCGTGGATCATTGGGTAATAATGACTGCTCATCATCAAACCCTTCGTGATGCGGGGAGATATCAGGTAATACCTGATACTGGGGGGTATCACCGAGAGTCTGACAGATCATTCCGACGCAATGTTCCATCAGCAGTTCCTGCAATTGCTGAGCCTGAATATCTGGTCCGGAAAGAAAAAAGATCAGTTTATTGAGTTCCAGCTCACTGAGGAAGAATTTTCCTTTGCAGGTGAGATGAATACGTAACGCACTCACTGCACCGCACTGATGAAGATTTAAAGATGCCAGAGGAATATTGGCCGGAATTTTTCCCAATTCAACTTTTTGCAAGTGCAGGGGTTGCAGAATAACATCCTGTGCCGTGCTGTACTGAAGCGTAATACCGTCTTTTTTCAGTGACTGACAATGCATGATAGTCCCGCGTGGTACTAAAAATCCGTGGCTGATATCCCCTTTACTGGTATCGGGCTGGAGTTCGGCAATAGACATTGACGGTGTGGGAGCCAGATAATTGGGGCACAGCATCTCCAGTAATTGTTGGGAAAAGTTCGGAAACTCTGCATCCATTTTCAGCTGAATGCGGGAGGTCAGAAAAGCGAAACCCTCCATCAGCCTTTCAACGTAAGGGTCAGTCACATCAATGCCATGCATTCCCAACCGGTTGGCGACTTTCGGATAACGCTCGGCAAATTCTTTGCCCATCTCACGTAAATAAATCAGTTCACGATTGTAGTATTCAAGCAGTTTGCTATCCAAAATGTATTCTCCTGTTTTTTGCCGGCTTACCCAGCTTCTTTAATAGTGAAATAGCCATTTTCTAAATCAATATCACTGTGAAACAGGAACTCAAGCGGCCAGGGAACACACCATAAAAACCCTCTGATCTCGATGGATAATCTGTTGTACAAAGTCAGTGAGTGGGTATCCGAAACACAATTAACTTCAAGACCGTCAGGAATAATGCGGGGTTCAAAGATATGTATCGCTTTAGTGATCTTATGCTGGATATCCTCCCATTCGATTTCAGACATGAGCTTACCGGCCAGAGGCTCCAGGCCAAAATTATAGACGGAGCGACGGATTTCAGGGAAAGGGGAAAGGTTCTGTTCGGATTCGCCGTTGATACTATTGAGTAACCACTGTAAATCCCGTAGAAGATTCTGGCGTAATATATTATGTGATATCAGATGATTACTGGTTGCCTCTTTTTTCTTATCGGGTTCATTATCGGTGAGCCTGTCCAGCAGGGAAGGCTGCATTTTGTCTCTGGCAGTGATGTGTCTGGTATTACCCGGACGATGATAACCACCATGTATCAAAGTCGTATCGTTATTCATGGGGAGCCTATTAATTATTAGCAGTGATGATAGTTAGTCGTGATAATAGATAACTATGGGCAATAGAGTTGATATGCTGAAAGGTTTGTTCCCGCTGTCTTTCAGGTCATAAGCTGAAATTCATGGGGTATTTGTATCTGAGGAGTTGATGGTTTTATCCGGTCTGTTTTTTTATTTTTTTCTGGGAATTTTTATAGTTATTGACTTCGTTTTCATAAGCTAGCAGGAAGTTCTTACCAAACAGGCCGGAGTTGTGCTCAAATTCACTGGCTGTTTTTTGATAATGCTTAGTAAGGAATTCCCATAATGATGCTTTGTAGGTTGATGATAATGACAAACGTGGCATGCCGCCTTCGTCCCGTGCTTTTTGCTCAAGAATAGTGGGGTGGAAAAGTTGCAGGATATCTACCGTAATGGCTCGCATCCCGGCAATCATTCCCAGTTGGTGCGCTTGTAATTCGATTAAAATATCGCGGGTTGCCTGCTCAATAGACATAAATCCCGGCATATGATCACCAAACATCTGAACCAGTACTGATTGACCAGAAGGTAATAATTTAAAGGGATTATTGGTATCTGATAACATTTGGGTTATTTCGGCTTCGGCTTCCCGTTTCAGTAGGGTACGTGAAGTATTTAATGCAACAAGCCCCTGAGATAACTGGCTGATAAGCTGACCTAACTGATACATACGGTGTTCATCAAACTGTGGCTGTCGAAGATTTTTGAGTCCCATACCTTCTAGTAGGGCTGCCAGTAATTTTCCTTCCAGCTTGACACCCTCTGTCACATGTTCATCGGATTTATAGCTGATGGGATCGATATTCAGCCGTTCATAAATAGGGTCATCATTACTGATATGTGGTGGTGTGCTAAGTTGCTTAATCTGCTGATCAATATAAGGCTGATGACTCAGGTCAGTCTGCTTATTAGGTGGGTTAAAGAAGGTATCTTCTCCCATTGTTTCTTCTGTTTCTGTGCTGAACTGGTTTGTGACTAAATCTTGGTTTATTTCTCTGGATAGCTCTTCTGTTGTGAAGAGCGGAGGTAAAGGAGAGAGTTGAGCTTCTGATTGTGTATTATGATCAGATGCAGATTGTGTGACAGAAACCGATTTAGGTTCGGCAATTTTGGGATGATCAGGAGATGTTAGTGGCGCGGCAGTGCCTAACATCAAATCCAGAGGGTCTTCATTTTTAGTATTTTGTTTTTGTTTAACATTCTGGTCAGAAAATAACGCCAGTGGATCAATTTCACCTTCCTTATCATTGTGCTCAAAATCATATTCTTTATCATTCTGGAATAAGGTTGTCGGCGTATTATCATTAAGAATATCTTCCTGCCGGAAGAGGGGATCTGAATTGAACATAGTCACGGGATCTTTCGCTCGTAGCTGTAAGGTATTCAGATCAGCAGTTGTTTTGATTTTTGCTAATGGATCAATGGGATTACGTTCATCGTTTTCTTGTTGGCTGGAGGGAAACAGCGGGTTATGGTCATTTCCATCCGATGATGCCTGATGCTTGTCAGAGGATGTCGGAGTATCAGGGATCGTAAAAATTTTTTCAAGGCCATCCCAGACTTCACTGGGAATACCCTGCGTATCCGATTCAGAGGATACACTGGTAGCAGAAATATCAGTTTGTAATTGTGCATTTTGGTAGGGATCAATGACCTGAATCTGATAACTGCCAATATTCAGTACGTCACCATCGCGGATTTCAACCTGACGATTCGGAGCCACAGGGATTGTATTCAGCAAAAGCTCAGTTGCAGAACCCAGATTGGTGATCCGACATTTGCCATCTGTATTGATGGATACAATAGCCTGAACACGGGCAATGCCCTGCTCAGCATCAGGTAAAATCCAACTATTATCTTTACAGTGGCCGATAGTTCCCCCCGGAGGAGAGAATTCATAACTCAGTTGTGTTGGCTGGCTTGTACTGTTGTTTTTAACAATGGTGAATCGCATAAGCGTGGATCCTTATTGTTGATAAGGATAATGTGGATGAGGATAACCTCCTTGTTTCAAGGAGGTTATCAGTAAAATCCACGGTGTATTATTCCAGTTTATTAGTGTAGGAATCCCAGGTATAGGTAACTTCAGCACCTTTTTTACCCTGGAAGTCTTGTGGGAAGTAGCTTTCTTTATGTTTTTGGAAGGCAAGCTGAACGTCACAATAGAAGTTGCTATCTCCGTATACAAGTCTGGCGTCTGCAACCATAGCTTGTGTCAGGGTCAGCTCATACCAGGATTCTTGTGAGCCACCTTGCCGGCGAACATGGAGTTTAACTTCCTTAATATGCTTCCCTGAAACAACATATTTGCGCAAAGTGATAGCTGATTTATCAAACAGAAGATTTAAATGGAGATTGCTGACTTCAACAATGCCTCCACCTAAACCAGTCCCTTGATTAGATTTATTGATGTTGTTAATCACATCTATTTTAAAGGAATGGACGGCTGTCCAGTCTTTATGTTTTTCATCACCAGATTCGCCTTTAATATCAGTGAAGAAAATATACGCATCGGGCGTTGGAAGAGTAGACATAATTTTTCGCCTTAATCTTAATTAAAGTTTAATGAAGGAGTTGTATGTAACATTGGCATCCCATCGATGTTTATTGGGATACACATATAGAGAGAGGGAGGTACTGCTACAGAAAGATAACTAAAATAGTGATATTGGGTTTTGTGTTGAAAAATAAGTGATTAGTATCATGCTCCTTTTAGTGAGGGTAATTTTGAAACCAGGCGTAGAGAAACTGTCAGGCCTTCTAATTGATAGTGAGGCCGCAGGAAAAATTTAGCCTGATAGTATCCCGGGTTGCTCTCAATCTCTTCGACCTGAACTTCTGCGGCTGCCAGTGGTTTCTTGGCTTTAGTGAACGGTGTTGAATTGACTGGGTCACCATCGACATAATTTGTGATCCACTCATTCAGCCAGCGTTCCATATCACTGCGCTCCTGAAATGTCCCGATCTTGTCACGGACGATACATTTCAGATAATGGGCAAAGCGGCAGCAAGCAAACAAATAGGGCAGACGAGCCGAAAGGTTGGCATTCGCTGTTGCATCAGGATCATAATATTCCGAGGGTTTTTGTAGTGACTGGGCACCAATAAAGGCGGCCATATCGGTGTTTTTACGGTGCAGGAGCGGAATAAAGCCATTTTTAGCTAATTCAGCCTCACGGCGGTCACTGATGGCAATTTCGGTGGGGCATTTCATATCCACGCCGCCGTCATCAGAGGGGAAAGTATAACAAGGCAGATTTTCCACAATGCCGCCGGATTCTACGCCACGGATAGAGGTACACCAGCCATACAGTTTAAATGAGCGGTTAATATTAACAGCCATCGCATAAGCTGCATTCGCCCAGGTATAATTTTCGTGGGTAGGCCCATCGGTATTCTCTTCAAAATTGAAGTTATCAACGGGATTTGTCAGAGCACCATAAGGTAAACGGGACAGAAAACGCGGTAATGCTAATCCGATGTAACGGACGTCTTCTGATTCACGTAAACTCCGCCAGGGGGCGTATTCCGTATTCTGGAATATTTTGGTGAGATCGCGCGGATTAGCCAGCTCCTGCCAGGAGCTCATCTGCATCACACTGGGTGCGGCTCCGGCAATAAACGGGCAGTGTGCTGAGGCGCTGATTTGTGATATTTGGCGCAATAGTTCAACGTCCGGTGCAGTGTGGTCAAAATAGTAATCTCCCACCAGACAGCCGAAAGGTTCACCACCAAACTGGCCATATTCCGCTTCATAGATTTTCTTAAACAGTGGGCTTTGATCCCAGCTGATACCCTTAAAGCGTTTTAAGGTGTTACGAAGTTCTTTTTTGGACAGACACATCACACGGATTTTCAGCATTTCATCCGTTTCCGTGTTATTAATCAGATAATGCAGACCCCGCCATGCGCCTTCGAGTGTCTGAAACTCATCATGGTGCAGGATATGGTTCATTTGCTGTGAGATTTTGGTATCAATTTCGGCAATCAGTGACTGGATGGTACGATAGGTATCACCAGAGAGCGTCACTGTATTTTCCAGTGCCTGCTGCGCCAGTGTTTTGACCGCATTTTCAACGGCACTACGGGTCTGATCACTTTGCGGGCGGAATTCCTTACCGAGCAATACACTTAACTCATCAGCCGTGTACTCTTTTAGCGTCTGCTCTTGTTGAGACAAGGTTTCTTGTTCGGTCGTGCTCATCAATTACTCCTTATTTTCAGCGCTTTCATCTGATCCTGGCGTGTTGTCTTCAGATGAAATGCTGTCTTCAGGTTTTGGCGCTTCCGCCAGTGATTTCAACAGGGCTGGGTTTTGCAGTATTTCGGCAATCAGTTGTTCTGCACCAGTTTTGCCATCCATATAAGACAGCAGGTTCGCCAGTTGGGTACGTGCTTCCAACAGATTAGCCAAAGGCTCTACCTTTTTAGCGATAGCATCTGGCTGAAAATCCTCCATTCTTTCAAAAACCAGTTCAACATTCAGTTTGCCATCACCTGTCAGGGTGTTATCAACCTGAAAGGCAGCCCGGGGTTTTATTGACTTCATGCGTTCGTCAAAGTTATCAACATCGATTTCCAGAAATTTCCGATCAGTAATTTCTGGCTGGGCTTCTGTGGATTTCCCTGCCAAATCAGCCATAACCCCCATGACAAACGGCAGTTGAACCACTTTTTCTGAGCCATAAAGCTCGACATCGTATTCAATCTGGACACGGGGAGCGCGATTTCGAGCTATAAATTTTTGTCCGCTGGATTTCATGACAAATTCTCCAATACTGGCTAGATAGATTAAGGGGAGAGTGAATAATGCGTTGAATCTCTGAATAAGAGGTTATAAGCGGTTAGTGGGTATCATCTTGGTCTGTATCTGTACCGGAATTATCAGCATAGCCAAAAATGATGGCGAGCTGATGTAACCCTTCTGGTGCAAGATTAGAAATAATGTCGATAAAATTACGATCAATCAGCTGTTGAATACGGTCAATCATCATCGGAGCGGGATGGCTCGGTTCATGTGTGATGAAATAAAGTTTCACTTTTTCCAACAACATACGTACTTCTTCGCGATTGTGAGCTTCCACTTCATACCAGTCGAATGAGGATAAGTCAGCTGATGGTTCGGGGATTACCGTATTTTTTACTGAAGTGGATGCCGGTTTACTCACTGGTTCAGACTCAGAAGCGGCTTTATCGCTATCAGTCATAGGAGCTTCTGCTGAGGCTGGTGGTTTTAACAGACTGAACTCAATCACCGTATTCAGGTGTTTTAACAGCAGCGAAAATTCAGGTGAATGGCTGGCAGATAAATGCCGGTGAATCAGTTCAGTCAGGGCTGTGACGTGATCACGAATAACTACCAGTATAGATATTTCCGGGCTGCTCGATTCTTGTTTTAACTCCTTTAATAAACGTGTACGTCCTCCTGTATAGCCACTAATTTCGGTTATTGATCCGTCGAGTAGTGAGTAAACATCACGGAATGATAATTCCTGCAAAACGTTTTTCAGCAGAATCGAATTCTGTACTTTCAGGGTCAGAGGAGAGCCGTCTTCGATATCTGCCAGCGTATTGAGACGGAATAAAGGATCGTATTCACCATCAAATTCCAGTTTTGGCCACACTTCATCCCAATAGCGTTCCAACATCTGTTTAAGGAGAGCCAGACCATCGGCATAACCGGATAATCCACGCGCTTCTACCCATGCATGCATCAGGGCGATAATAATACGCAGGTCTTTAGTCCGGGACAGCAGTAGGTTTGTGGCCTGTTTTTCTACTTCCAGCCAGTTAGGGGGCTCGGCCGGGATCAGGAAATCACCGAACTGTTGTTCCGTTTTGCCAACGAGACTTTGTTCTAATAGCAGAAAATCATCATCGTATTCGAGATTCTCTCCGCAAGGGAACTTGCTGCTTATTGGCGCAAGTAACGCATCGATATTCGTACTGTTTTCATGGCTCATGGCGTTTATATGCTCTTCATATTCGGACAGGAGAATGCAGGCAGTTTAAACGGACTGAAAATACTGTTTGGTGTAAATCCCAGTACGACAGTGTGGCCTTGAATATTAAATGTGGCCTGTAGAGCTGAATCATCATGATGGGCAGAACTGCTATGCGAGACTTGTTTTGCTTTATCCAGCAATCGGTTCAGCGCCCAGGGGCCGGAAGCGGATAAGGTCGCTGTTGTACCATCAGCTAAGTTCAGTTGAATACTGGCCTGATTAACTCCGGTAGACCCCGGCCAGTTGATGAGTTGTGGAACCTGAGGGCCGTGGCTGTATTGCAACTGCTGCCCTCCGACATTCAGAACCATGCTCAATATTTGGTTACCCATACTGATCGGCTGAACCATGACAGTAAATGACGGTGTAGGAGTGCCGTTCCCAAAGAATGTATCACTGATGATCTTAGCCTGTTGGAAAGGCCGGAGTAATCTTGCTCCTCCCGGCAGCGGTTTGCCATCCACACCCGGCATAAAGCGCCATTGGGGCTGGGATGTATCGACTTTTCCCTCTAAGTTCTTTTTGTAAAAACTGTCCATCATCCCTTTTTCGGGGGCAAACATGCGAGCCATATCATCTGGTTTAATATCGACATGTGCCGTAGCTACCAGCGGATAACGATTTGTGATGGCCTGATTGCAAAACCCGCCGATTTCAGAGCTGAGCTGTTTACCGACACTTCTCATATCGCTGATTTGTGCATCACTGCTGGCACCGATTGCCAGTGAGGTGATCATATCCCTGAACGGCATAGGCAGTCGCTCTGATGCGGTCTGTAGTTGAGTGATAATATTATTGGGAGGAAACGTTGAACCGGTATTCACGGCATTCTGTACTGAAGTCAGGTATTGGTATAAGTCACCAATTTTTTTCAATATATCATCGAAAGGTATTTGCGGGTTTTTTCCGTCCGGATTTTTCGCCAAATCGGTAATTTGCGCAAAATGTGCCTCTAACATATTTTCCGGTGAGGGTTGCCCGTTATTCTGTAATATCATCTGTTGGGGAGCCAGGTTAGCTAACCTATTGGCTTTATTGGCTAAATTACTGGTCTTGCTGCTTAAGCTACCCAGTTTCGCAATATTCTTGCCTTTATTCATCAGGCTATTGAGCGGATCATTCAGGGTTAGATTTTTACTGATATTGATCAGAAGAAGACGCAGGGGTGAAACCGAAGATGAAAGTAAGCGCGCAGTGTTAGCCCGCTGCGTTAAATCATCAATATGGTTTAAACGAATATCACCCAGAAATTTATCCCATTGATAAATATAGTCATTAACATAAATTTGCCGGACAGATTGCTCAACTAGTTTAACTGGCTGTTTTTTGGCGTAAGAACCCAGCACCCAGCTATCTTGTATATAGGAACCGGCAATCAACGGTTCCATATCTTTGATGATTTTCTGATAACCCGCTGGCGTAAACAGCCCAGGAACTCCACTGGTTATTGGTTCATTACTGATATGAGAAAAAGCCAGATCAGCCTGTGGACCGGCAAGGGTAACTAAATTGACCGGTTCTAAATCGGGGTTGTTCAGCAGAGTGCTTTGTAGTCTGGCGTAGGTTCGTACTGCGAGAGGCGTACTGCTGATGAACGCCTGCCTGCTTTCAACCAGTGAGCTATCAAAGACATAGGGTGATGTAACCGGCTGATTATCCAGTAACTGGCCGAGGTGCCAGTCCAGCTGTTTGAATTGTATCTCAGGAGTATCGGGTGCTAATTGTGCTTCCAGATACTGCATTACCCAGTTACGCAGGAACTTACCGTCATAATGGTCGGGTTGATATAACATCTGATATGCCTTTAATGCACTGTATGTTTTATCGATATCATTATTACTGACCTGTTTTAGCTGATCGGTGACAAGCCTTGCGACATGTGGCAGCAGTAATGATTGTAGTGCTTTCGTATACAGGTCATGTCCGGCATCGTTGACCAGTTCACCCGTGTACAAGCCCATGCGATAAGATATCGGCGGATCGTCCAGCGAAAAATGCTGACTTTGGGCCAGATTGGCCAGCGTGTTCAACATCGGTAATAAGTTATAGATATTATTTGCTTCATTAGCATTATTCGTGTTTTGCTTTAACTCATCGCCCAGTTTCGTAATCGACGGCATTTTTGCCTGAATTTCAGCAAGATAATTTTCATTATTGTGATAACTGGTCAGAAATAAGGTGGTTACCGCGATCAGGATCGCTATTAGTGTCATATAACCTAACCAGTTAACCAGCCGATTCTTGTATATCCACCAACGGTTATAACTGGCAAGCCCGGCTTCCTGAAAAATGCCTTCCAGTAAGTTTTTCAGAAAGTACGGCTGCTGGGCCTGAGAGGGATAGTGCATCCCTTTATCTTCACCATTGCCCCATGACATCGAAATACTATTGTTATCAGTCGGTAACTGGACATTTTGATTAAATTTTTCCATCACAGAATCAAACGGAATTCCTTCCTGTTTACCGCTGGTGAAATAAAGCCCTCTGGGATAACTGGGAGCTTCAAAGCCGGATCGGGCGAAAATTATCTCAAGATACTGGGCAATATACGGATGCAGGGCAGCAAACTCCTGGGGAAACAGATAACTTTCAGCAGATTGCTGTGGATTGGATTCATTCAGCAGAATATAGGGTAATTCAGCATCCAGTCGCCGTTGTAACTGACGGTATTGTTCGTCAAAGGCAGCGTTGATGTTCCAGTCCATTTTGTTGTTCTGTGGAAAGGTCAGCCCCCAAATTTGTTCGCGTGATGCTTTATCAAGGTGCGTAAAATAGGCAGTGAAGCCTTTTAACAAGTCGGTTTTAGTAATAAAAAGATAAACCGGAAACTGAGTCTTAAATTTTTCATGTAATTCCGATAAGCGCCTGCGCAGCATATAGGCGTGGTTATCACGGGCTTCTGTCGATGGATTCAGCAAATCTTCCACACTGAGGGTCAGGATAACTCCATTAATAGGCTGACGTGTGCGGTATTTCTTCAACAGCTTAATAAATGTTTTCCATTCTCTGAAATTGGATTTTTGGACAGTATTATCCTGAATCGTATAGCGCCCGGCGGTATCCAGCAGAACGGCATTAGTTGTGAACCACCAGTTACAGCTATTACTATCCTGCATGCTGTACAGGGCAGCTCTGCCGAAATAATCTAATAGTGGAAAATTCAGGCCGGAATTCGACAGCGCAGTTGTTTTACCTGAACCCGGCGCCCCGATGACCAGATACCAGGGTAATTGGTACAGGTACTGGCGGCTGAAAAAACCTCTCAGGGTGGGTTTATTTTTACCATTCAGGCCGGAAAAATAAGCCTTTCTTAATAATTTTACAGCATCAGAAAAACGTTCTGACAGGGACAGGTGCTGTTCATTTTGTTGTTTTTCCTGCGTCTTTTCGGATTCGCTGCCTTTGATAATATTCAGCTGATTAGCCAGTTTTTTATTCAGCCAAGTCCGGTATAAGTGAGGAACGAGTAAACTAATAACCCAAAAAAAGTAAAGGAAGGCAATGGTGGCTACCCGTATTGTAAATGATTTAAATGGTACAACATCACCAACAGAAATAATGGGCCCCCAGAAACCGATAATGCAAGCAAGTATCGTTATTCCGATAAAACTCCATGTCAGTCTGCTGGTGATAATAGAAAGGAGCACATTCAACATCTTAGTTTCCTCACTTTATTTGAGCATCAGGAGAAACTAACAGCGTGATTTCTACTCGTCTGTTTTTAGCCCGGTTGGCGGGGGTGTTATTGGGTACCAGAGGATCGCTTGCACCTTTTCCCTCTGTTTTGACGCGTCCCGGCTGCTCCAGATAGCGCTGGAGTTCTTTTTGGACAGATTTGGCTCTGGCCAGCGATAATGCGTAATTAGAGGAAAAAGATGATGAATAAATGGGTACATTATCGGTATATCCGACCACCAGAATTTCACCTTTGTAATGATTCATCTCTTCTGCAATACGTTTGATAACATATAAATAGTTTTTCTTGATGCGAGATGAACCAGATCTGAATACACCATCCCCCTCCAGTGTAATCACATTCTTATCATTCACGGATACGGTTAACAGCCCGGCAGATATTTCAGCTTGCAATCGGCTTCTTAGATTCGGTTTTTCCTTTTTTACTGGTGCAGGAGGTGGTGGCAATGATATTTTTCTGTCGGGCACATTGGGCAGACTGGTCTGGTAGATAGAGGATAAAACCGGGGTAGTGATATTACCCAGTCGCCAGTTCAGGCTGATATACAGGATACAGCCCAAAAAACACAGAAATAGCAGACAAACCCACATGGGTAAGAAAGGTTTCCAGGCTTTATTGGGTTTTTTGAGCAACTGCAAATTAGGTGACAGCTCGGCCGGATAATTGCCCCGGATTGAATGGATCAACTGGTACAGACGTTGTTTTAGTGTTTCCAGCTGAGAACGACCGTTATCCATGATGCGGTAGCGTCCTTCAAACCCTAGCTGGAGACAAAAATTAATCAATTCCAGCAGAAATAAATTCTCTTTGGGGTTTTGTGATAGTTTAGCCAGAAGCTGAAAGAATTTTTCACCACCCCAGGTTTCATTATGAAACGTGACCAATAATCCACTACCTGACCAGACACTACGGCTTCCCCATGGAGTCAGGGCGGCCGCTTCGTCTAAGGCGGTGCACAAACAGTAACGCGCTCCGATAATAACTTCATAGGGTTGGTTTACCTGTTGACATGCGACTTCAAAGCGTCGTATTTCATCGATCAGATGTTGCCGTAAATCTGCAGGATCCGGGTGGGAGGTGGTGTGCCGGATTTTTGGGATCGTATTCAGCAGAGGATTGGCCGCAGCCACCAACGGATTCTCACGGGTGTCATCAGCAAGCCATATCTGATCAGTATGAAGAGCTTCTTGTCTCATCATAGGCGTCGTTACCTTCATTTAGGTTGTTTAGGCTGGTTACGGACAGCCCAAAACTCCATATTTAAACCGGGAAAATCACCCGCCAGATGCAATGCAAAGCCACCGGCTTTATCCATTTGTTTCCACAAATCGCCCTCTTTTTCTAGTTCGAAATAGACATACCCTGAGTGCCAGGGAATTTGCCTAGGCACAGATGGCAAAGCCCGTATTGCAATACCGGGTAACTGCAATTGAACTAATTCACGGATACGCCCGACAGGGGCAATTTTCATCTGAGCCGGAAAATGGCTCATCAGGGTTTCATTCGTGGTTTCAGCATGGACAGCCAGAATAAAGCTGAATGTATTCACCATGTTGGCATTAGGTAGTGTGGCGATATTCAGGCCATGAGAGTATTCAGTGAGTGGTAACTGAATAGCGTGTTCTTCCAGAATGATGGACAACCCCTGACGCAGATGGAACATAAGCTGATTAAAACTCAGGGTCAGATTGTCATGATCATAGAGAGGAAGATTTTCATCAGGAACACGACTTTGGGAGAATGTCGCCAGTTCAGTGGCAAATTGCAGCCATTCGCTGAATAATCTTTCCGGGTGCAATAATGATAAATTGTTTGCGTGGTTTACCTGACCACTGTAGCGATTGACAAGGGACAGTAAGAGAAAGTCCATGATTTCAGAGTCATTATGTCGTCCCAGCTGTAATAAACGCTGGCTTATCTGCTGGCGGCGCTGTTCCAGTAACCCCTGAATATCGGTTACAAACCCGGCTACTTGCGGGCTGGCATAACAGTTGAGCAGGGGAGGAATGAACTGTTGATCAAGATATATTTTATTATCACTGGTTCTATTCACTACGTGAACAATCTTCAATGCAGTCCATTCTGGTGTTAAATCAGATTCCGCCATCAGGCGCAGGCGCATTTTGCCGAATTGTAAAGCAGCACTGCCCACTGACATGGCATTAAAGTCATTGACTTCGGTTTCAAAACTGATGAAACGCGCCAGCGAATTTTTCTGCTCACTGAAAATGACTTCTTCTCTGCCCCGCCGAAAGTGGGGAAGCGCCAGCATGACATTAATGTCGGTCTGATTTTCAGAGAGTTGTAAAGGCTCTGGTGCATTAGCGCCATCAAAACTGAATGGAGTTCCATCCGGAAAAATACCGCTCGCAGAGGAAAGCATAATTTTCCCCTGATTGAGAAATTCCTGATTCAGTTCGAGAGTCAGAAAACCCCAATAATAAGGCAGTTGGGCTTTCCCCCAATCACGGACATAGGCTTCCAGATAGCTTTCAGCCTGCTGGAAGTGATGAGGGCGTAAGAACATCCCTTCTGTCCAAATGACTTTTTCAGATTTATTCATGATTTTCTTCAGTTCATGCAGCACAAGTTAAGTCAGGAGTTAAACCAGAGCCAGTAACTTTAATGCACACCTGTAGCTTGTCAGGTGCAGAACGCCAGAATTTATAAAACGGAGGCTTTGCTGGTACCGATACCGGAAGAGCAATACGCCATTTCTTTCCATCTAATTGCCTGTATTCGGCAACAATTCCAATGTAATGAATTTCTGGCTGATTCTGTTCCAGTAGATGACGGACATGTTCGGTAGGGAGGATAAAAAACCGATCCTCATTGACTAATTTATCCCCCAGCGCTGCTTTCGCGTTGCCCTGAAGCGAAAAAAAGTCTGCCGACATGAACTCTTCTTTTGATTTCAATAGCATAACGTCAATCTTCAGTGGAGCTGAATCATTAACATTTGGTGCAATATTAAAAACTAATTGGTAAGGAGGTAATTTTTCTGGCTGCTGTGATGAGCAGCCTGCCATGATTAATAGAAACGTTAATAAAATTCTTTTCGCCATCCAGCAGTTATCACCCAACAGTTAATTGAATACAACTAATTGAATACAAGGTTTTTATTAAAATATTTCGTTTTTTTCAGTACAAAATATAAGGTAATAAATTTCATGAATTATTAATAATTTTAGTATAGCCAGTATGGAATAAAAGAAAAGTTGGGTATCAGGCTGATAAAATCAGCACCTTGGTTTGGCTTGGCGTAATCCGACAGCCGACAGAGTTGGTCGAGTTCTGCATTGACATGCTGGTTAGCCGCGTCACGGGAGCGCCTTTGATTAACAGAGTATTCGCCCCTAATGTATGCCGTGCTGGTCCCATCACCGTACCGGAAGCCACACCAGTATTAACGCCGGCGTTATCGCCCATAGTCATGGGATAGATTGTCATCAGATTATGGGCTGGTGCTCCTGCAAATAAAATGTTCATGGCATTCGTAATACCGGTAGGTCCCTGAGCCATATTGGGATACGGTATAGGTGTGGAAAAAGGGGGAGTCATACAGACATCAGGGGTAGCCAGATCCATTCCCCCGCTTTGAGTATTGGCAAACATAGTACCTCCTTAACCAATATGAATTTGTTCAGCATCTATTTTGGTAATGGCTTTTGCTGACATCATGGTATTTTGGGCATGCAGGCGCAGGTAGTTTTCAGCCTGTATATCTAACTGGCCTGCCCGTACTTGTTCTGTCTGTGTGGTATGACGAAACAGGCGGTGACTGAGTTGCGTGACGGTCTGCCAGACTGATTCAAGTTTATTGCCAATCAATTGGGTCACTGACACCCATGCAGAGAGAGATTCACCCGTGTATTGCATTTTCTTGATATGGCATTGCCCATCGTTGGCATCAATATGCAATCCTTCGCTGTTTAAATGTAAATTACCCTGAGGCGCAATAGTCAAATCACCGGGTACGCTGATTTCTGCCGATTGTTGTTGTTCAGGGCGTTCTAATATAGCCAGCACCCAGAGTTGCCCCTCTACTTTTGTGAGTAATACGGTATCACCGAGTTCAGGTGTCAGTAAGCAACTGGCAGCCCGTCGGCAATGCCATCCCCGGCTGTGGCTTTCCACCATTAAGCTACCGTCCTGAAGGCGGCTGATAACCTGTCCGGCAACCTGTTGTGAGGGTTCATCCGTAAGCAAAGGTGAAGAAAGTGTATAGGACGCGTAAGAAAGTTCTGACATTTTAGTTCTCCTGATTAAATCTTGCGTTGTAGCTCCCACTCTTCGGCGGCAAACAGTTCAGGATCATTTTCCAGAATGCCATTACGATCGGAGAACAATGCCCCAGCCTGTTCAGCACGATGAAAAAGTGTTCGCATAAAATGCGTGGTACGAAAATCACTGTTGCTGACATTGGCGTAGGAAAGATCGGCATAGGTCATGTCAGCACCGGTAAACTGGGCATTGACGGCATGAACTTTATGCATAATGGCCTGTATTAGCTGGCTTTGTCTGAAGTCAGCGGATTCGAGACAGGCACTGACAAAAATAGACTGGATAAATAAGCTGTTGCTGCAATGTGCCCGAGTCAAATCCGCTTCGATAAATAGGGACTGGGTCGCGTTAACATTGGATAATACTGCTCCCTGTAAACCCGCTCCTTTGAAGTTACAGTTGGTTAATCTGGCATGGCTGAAATTCACGGCTTCAAGCTGACAACCGGTAAACTGACATTCCTGAAATTGTTGTTGTTGATAGTCCTGACCTCGCAGATCACATTCAAAAAAAACTGCTTTTGTGAATTTACTGGCAGAAAAGTGCGTTTTCCGTAAATTCTGGCGAAAAAAGGTAACCAGAAAAAGATCGCTGGAAGTGATGCGGGCCTGATCAAGCGATGAGTCAATAAAGGCAATTCGCTTAAGATCGCTGTGATTGAAATCGGCTTCTTGCAGAATACTTGAGGTAAATTGAGAGTTGTTCTGTATTGTTTCTGTAAAGCGGGTTTTCTTTAAATCACATTGATTAAACAGGCTGTTGGTTATGTGGCTTTTATCGAAGGTGGCACTCGCCAGACTGCACTGTTCAAAAACACTCTGTTCGAAGAGGGCGGAATCAAATGTTGCCTCTTTGAACTGACAGGCGGTAAAAATGGTATCTTTCAGTTGAGCGTGGGCAAAATCAGCACCGGAGAAATCGACTTCTTTGAATATTCCGTCGGTTAAATCCCGCTGGGCTAGTGAGATATGTGCCAGACTGACTTTTTCAATGATGTCACCCTGTTTGATTTTCGCGATTAGTTCATCTGCTGACAGTGAATTCATATCACTTCCTTATCGCGTTTAGGCAATGTTTTGATACCTTGCAGATAGGCACCTTCAAACTGGGTTGAATCATCAATGACAGACTGAGACATATCGGCCCGAAATAAATTCGCGCCGCGTAAATCAGTACCATGCAAACTACATTTCTGCATCAGAGCACCCATCAGGCTGGCATTATTCAACAGAGCCTCCCGAAAATCCGTTCTGATGAAAATACTTTTTGTTGCATTCAGATGTTGCATATCGGCTGACCGGCAGTCAGCTTCACTCAAATCGCTGTTATTCAGCATAGCGGAATGAAATCGAGCCTGAACCAACGGCATCTGACGCAAATTACACTCAGTCAGTGTTGCCTGAGTAAAATCAGCCTGATTAAGTGTACTGTTCATCACAAAAGCACAATTCAACAGGCTTGCTGAACAGAATCGGATGTGATTGACTTCCGTTTCTACCCATGAACAACTTTCACATTGTGCTTCATCAAAAACGGCTTGTTCCAGTTTACACTTAAGAAAAATGACTTTATTCAGTATTGCATGATTAAAGCTGAGAGCGGGTAATTCCAGTTCTGTCAGTGTACAGTTATTCCATTGTGAATAGTGAAAATCACAATGTGTAATAAAGACTTGTCTCAGTAAAAGATCGGTGAATGTGGAGTGGTTGAATTGACAATGATCAAATAGGGTTTCCTGCAATTGGACCTCTTTGAAATCGGTATTGGAAAAGTCACTCTGCTCACATTTAGCCAGTACCAGATTCGCTTTATCCAGTTTCACGCCAGACAGGGAAGTATGACAAAATTCTGCTCTGGCCAGCATTGCTTCACTGAAATCCGCTTTATCCAGTTGGCTGTGATTAAAACAGGCACTTTCCAATAATGCGCCGGAAAAGTTTGCACCACGTAGATCCATATTGGATAAATCTGCACCAGTAAAATCCATGCCACTGAAATTACCACCTTGCTCCATAATTTTTTGTGCCCGTTTGCGGATAATTTCTGATAACTCACCCTTCAGTCGCAAAGCAGGATTCTGGGATTGCACCGTCAAAAAATAGGTATCACGTAGCGACTGTTCAATTTGTGCCAGTTCTTGATCGTTCAATCCGGTGTGCTGCTGTTGCTTACGTAATATATCCCGTGTTGAATAAATTCCTTCCGGTCCTTTGGTTTTACTCTCCGGAAGAGATAAATACGTATCGATACCCTGTTCTTTTGCTTTGGCAATTATCTCTGTTTGTTTCAGCTCGGCTTCGGCTTTTTTTTGATCGGCCTCCTGTTCGATTTTTTCCATGAATTCTGGTAGTTCATCCAGTCGGGGGCTGGTTGAAGGTACTGCGACCGGAGAAGTGGGTGGGATCATTGTATTGATATCATAACCCTGTTCAGCTAAACGCGCTGCTTGCTGTTCATGGAGGAGCTTTTGACGCCTAAGTACCGATTCCTGTATCGGGCTGCTTTCTACTGAGGACTCTGTATCTATCCATGGGCCGATAATGTCCTCAGGAATAAGATCTTTTTCCCTGAACGTGTATAACACACCTTTTTCTTTGTCCATGCGCTGTCTGGCTACTTCCAGATAATGGCTGGCGGGTAGCGGGCTATCCTGTTGCTCCAGTGCGGATATCATCTGTAAGACATCGGCTGCATCATCTTCATTTATTCGTGTACTTCCGTGCCATATCAGGAGCATTTGCTCCAGATGAGGGAAAAACCATACGGTTGTCTGGCGCATAACAATTTCTTCGTCAATCTCTTCATTAAGACGTAACCGTTTGATAAAACAGCGCGCATTCCATGCTGGCAGACGGCCTTCCTGCACCGGTTTTTTGGGGTGCATGTTCTCAATCCGCCATGCAGCTTTAACCGGCAGGGCAGGCAGTTGCTCCCACCACTGATCCTGTGGCGCGGCATTAAATAACCGCCAGTCAATATCATGGGCATATCCCGGAAATTCGTTTTCCAGCCATTCCTTATCATATTGCTTACCAATGCGTTCAAACCGGCGTGGCCATGTAAAATCCAGTGGGCAAAAACTGGCAGGTTCAGGGATATCTTCCGGGGATAATAATTGCTTATGGAAAGCTTCAATATTAGGTAACCGATGAATTTTATTGCCGTTTTCCAGTATTTCCGGCGTGAAGCCAATGCCGTGTGGGTTATCATCATAACCTTCCCCTCCAAAAGCCCGGCTCCAGTCCAGTCGCATTTGTTCAAAAGCCTGAGGTTTTGAAGAAGTATCACCCACCCAGTAACGATCACCAAAAACAGCCAGTTTTTTTTCCAATTGATCAACTTTAATACGCACATTACAGGCGGTTTTATCAGTCTGATGATGGGTATAGGCATACCCAGTCGCCAGAAATTCGGGTAGGGATTTAGGCATGGCAAGGTCAATAATACCATTACAGGTTTTCAGTTCTTTTTCTGCCAGTTGCCAAAGTTCAGGCTCAGGCCGCAGACGGGGAGCTAATCCCATATCGACCAGAGCCATAACAGTGACGCCGAGATGATTTTTCTGCATCCAGCGATAAGGCCGATAAAGCATACTTAAGCGTAGTGGTTTGATGATTTTCATTGAAGTATTGACTGTTAAATTATCAGACAAACAAATGTAGGGAAGAAGCAATGAGTCGGATGTTTGATTGTGCAACAGCAAGTGCGTTTGCGGCTACATTGACATCATTTTTTGTAATATTTACGCCTGTTTTACTTAGATTGATTACAGTAACACCGACGGAAATTCCTGTAATGGATGTAACAAGCTCATTGGCTGAGACACTAGTGTGAGTGGTGGATGCACTAAAACCCGTGGCAGAAATACTAAATCCTGTGGCACTTATTTTACCGATACTGGAAGAAAATATAGACGTTGGGCAATCCATCACAATATTAGTATCACTTTTGAGTGTAATGAGACTAGGGCTGTTGATTAGCGTTGTTCCGGTAATATTTTGAGTCCAGTTTCCATCAATTTTGGCAGTTAAATTGCCTGTGAGTTTGTAAGTATCTCCACCATCGATTTCGGTGTTTCGCCCTTTTTTAATGGTTCGTTGCTGCCCTTTATCAATCGTTAAGGTATCTTTGCCGTTGACAGTCGTATCCCGATTATCTTTGTAGGTGAAATTCGCTTTACCTGTCACCGTGTCTGTTTGTTCTTTTTTAATTTCCGTAGTACGCTTCCCATCAATTTTGACCGTCTTATCTTTTTCAACGGAGATATTCATATCCCGCTCTGCGTGCAGATCAAATAACTCCTTATCCGGTTCATCATCCATAAAAAGATAGTTAGCCTGATCATGCTTACCATTTTTGGTATTTGACATCACACCACTGCGAGTTTCATGTTTGGGAAGTTCCCACGGCGGCATATTTTCATTGTTATAAGTACTACCGATAACAAAAGGTTTATCCGGGTCGCCATTGACAAAACTGATAACAACTTCTTCTCCCACACGGGGAACGTTGATACTGCCGTAACGCCAGCCAGCCCAACGTGTTGCTACACGTATCCAGCAGGAACTGGTATCGTCTTTTTTATCTGTTTTATCCCAACGGAATTTCACTTTTATCCGGCCATACTTATCAGTCCATATCGGTTTATTTTTAGGGCCTGTTACGACCGCAGTTTCAACACCGGTTGCTTTTGGCCAGAGCGTGATGGCTTGTGGTTTCCAATGGACATTGGAGGGGATAGCTTCAAACTGAACAATATTTTTGTCAGGATTATCATCATCACTATCATCGTCATCACTATCATACTCAAAGACTGAGCCATAATCGGATTCATAAAATGAATATTGTGCCCCGGTAATCAGATAATCATTGTAATCATCCCCTTTGATACTATTAGGCAGAGAGAGTGTGAAAGTGTGGCCCGGAGCCATTCCCAATACATTGCCTGACCCATTAATCAGTTCACTTTGTGCTTCTGAAGCCTGTTGAAGTATACGGACATAAAATTGCCCCTGATCACCTTTTATAAAGCGTCCCGGCCACATAAATATCTCTGTACTATCAACAGAACTGAGCGATGTTTGAGTGAGAGACTGTAATTTAGCCCGGGGTTTACGAAAATCGTAGTCATCAGTACTGAAACTGTTGGGGATAGTCGAACTGCTAATATTCCAAGTATAGATATATTCTTGGTCCAGTTTCCTGAATATGCTACCGACACTGAAATATTTAATCGTGTCATACCCCGGCATTGGATAATGCATTTGGGGCATATCGACTAATACCATAGTGTGGTTGCCATTCTCATGTTTAAAGTAATAATAAATACCTTCATGCGCCATTAGACGATGAATAAAATCGAAATCAGTTTCGTTATATTTAACGCAATATTCCCATGGGCGATAATTTTCTATGAGATTATCTTCAAAATTAACATTGGCACCCTGTAATACTGTAGTGACAATCTCAGGTACGGTTTTTTCCTGCCAGATGCTATAACCGGATTTCTTTTTTAGTTCCGAAAGCTTAGGCCTTACTGTAGCAGTATATAAATAAAGCCTGTCATCATATTTATAAAATGGCGAATAAGAGATCTTTTCTATATAGCCACTTAAATATCTTGTTTGTTTTGACGGGGTTTTTATTTCTACGGTAAGTACAGTATTATGAAGAGATATAGGATCAGATAATCTATTTTTACTCAGTAATTCGATCTCAAATTCATAAGGTTCCGATAATCTTTCTATTCCTTTAAGTGATTTAAAGTATAACTCTTCGCCGGATGAAGTATGTGCGATAAACTGTCTTTCCATAATATGGACTCGCTTGTATGCAAAGCTACCGCCTATTCCGGCCGGATGCGGGAATATATGATAGCTGGTGGAACTTACTGTTGTGAGGCATTTCGGATATACTATATAAGTATGTAGTTGTTGGTTTCTGATATTGAGTTAAGCACAGTAGTCAGAATGTGTAATCACCAAAGAATGTTTTATTTAAGAAATATATAACTTGTGTTTATATTTTATCTTGATTGAAAAAGACAATCTTATGTATTGTTTTGTTTTTATTGTATAAAATAATTTCAGATTACTTAAATAGGAAATTATAAGTAATTATATTAAATTAATGAATTATACCGGGGTGAACTTATTTCTAATACCATAAAATATGGTTAATTATATTAGGATGATGTATCTGTATTTAAGATAATCTTAAAAATAAAAATTACTGATAATTCATTTATCGTTTAAATTAATGTGTCATATCTAATAAATAAAAAAATAAAGTTAACAAAGTGATAAGTTTGAGAGCGATGAGTGTAATAGGATGCTATTATCTGTTTGGTTATATTTAAGATATTTTGAAATAAGAATAGAGAGGGGAAGCGGGGGAAAGAAAAGATAAAATTGGCGGTAACAGCATAATAATTACCGCCAGAGGTTCTTTATAACGAATTATTTCAGTGCTGCTAATGCGCTGTCATAATCAGGCTCGTTAGTAATTTCATCTACGAGCTGGCTATAAATAACATTATTGTTTTCATCCAGAACAATGACAGCACGTGCAGTCAATCCACCTAATGGACCCTGGCTAATGGCTACACCGTAATTTTCCTGAAACTCACCACCACGCAGTGTTGATAGAGTGACAACATTTGAAAGGCCTTCAGAGCCACAAAAACGGGATTGTGCAAAAGGCAGGTCGGCTGAAATGCAAAGTACGACAGTATTGTTCAGTTCACCGGCATGTTGGTTGAATTTGCGTACAGAAGTTGCACAAACGCCGGTATCAATGCTTGGGAATATATTGAGTACCTTACGTTTCCCTACATATTGGCTCAGTGCCACGTCAGTAAGATCTTTAGCTACCAGCGTAAATTCTTTTGCTGTTTCACCTGTTTGTGGAAAATGCCCAGCTACGGTGATATCGCTACCTTGGAACTTGACGGTTTGTGTCATGGTTTTATCCCTCTATATAAGTAAACTGCGGTGCCAGTGTAATGGAATAGTGCGATCTTGCCCACAAAAATAGCTGTAATATTTATAAATACTCATCTATTGTTTAATTAACAGTGTCTTATAATTTATTTTAGGATAATTATTAGACCAAAAGAGTAAATATTTATGCATAATTTTACCTTGTTCCCTTCTGTATTACTGATGACAGGGCTTTCCTTACCTCTTTCTGTTTATGCTGCTGATGTTCCTGTAGGAACTCAGTTAGACCCTCATCAGGAGCTGGTTCGCCATCTGAAAGATGAACCAGCATCACTCGACCCGATTAAGTCTTTCGGTTTAATAGAAGCGCAGGTGTTGCGTGATTTACTGGAAGGTCTCGTCAATCAGGATGCTTATGGTAAGCCTGTTCCGGGAGTTGCGATTAACTGGAAGACGACAGATAACAAAACATGGATATTTACGCTACGACAGGATGCCCGCTGGTCTAATGGTGACAAAGTCACGGCCTCTGATTTTGTATATAGCTGGCAGAGGTTGGTTAATCCTAAAAATGCCTCTTCATTTTCTTGGTTTGCTGCTTTGGCAGGAATTCAGAATGCCCAGAAAATTATAGACGGTAAATTACCCCCGGAAAAATTAGGTGTTGAAGCTCTTGATGCTTATACAGTAAAAGTTACGCTGGATCGCCCAGTGCCTTATTTCCCCAATATGACTACTCACTTTAGCCTTTATCCGGTGAATAAACAGAGCGTTGAAAAATACGGTAATGACTGGACCAAAGTAGGCCATTTGGTCGGTAACGGCGCTTTCATGCTAACGGGACGTGTAGTCAATGAAAAAATTGTTTTGTCGCCTAACCCTTATTACTGGGATCACAAGAAAACAGTACTGAAGAAAGTGACGTTTGTACCAATCAATCAGGAATCTCATGCGGTTAACCGCTATCTGGCAGGGGATTTGGATATTACTGAATCTTTCCCTAAGAATATGTACCACAAGTTACTGCATGATATCCCGGGAGAGGTGTTCACACCCGATCAACTGGGAACGTATTATTACGCATTTAATACTCAGCGGGCACCGACTAATGATATCCGTGTCCGGCAGGCGCTTGCCATGACCATCAATAAGAATCTGGTTGCAGAAAAGATATTAGGTACAGGCGAAAAACCCGCATGGCATTTTACACCTGACGTTACGGCTGGTTTTCATCCAGAAAAAAGTCAGCAACAGATTATAACTCAGCAGGAGAGAGATAGAAGAGCAAGATTACTGCTCAAAGAGGCAGGTTATGGCCCTGATCATCCGTTAAAACTTTCTTTGCTCTACAACAATTTAGAAAATAATCAACGTATTGCCATTGCAGTCAGTTCAGAGTGGAAGAAAAAACTGGGCGTTGAGGTGAAGTTAGTCAATCAGGAATGGAAAACTTACGTCGATAACCGCAATACCGGTAATTTTGATGTAGTCCGGGCATCATGGACCGGAGATTATAATGAACCATCAAGTTTCTTATCACTTTTGACATCAACGCACAGCGGAAATCTGGCCAAATTTCATAACCCAGCTTATGACGCTTTGTTAAAAGAGGCTAGTCTGGAAACAGACGATGCCGCCAGAAACAGGGATTATAATCAGGCTGAAAAAATGATTGAAGAACAGGCTCCGATTGTTCCTATTTATCAGTACACTAATGGTCGGTTAATCAAAAAATGGTTAAAAGGATACCCGATCACCAATCCTGAAGATGTGGCTTATAGCCATACTATGTATATCATTAAAAAACATTAAATGTTGAACAGGAGCGGATGTGGAAACGATTTATGGCTCAGCATTTAAAGATTCAAATGCTGTGTATGCCTGCCAATTGAACGGGAAGGGTGGTACTACAGGTTTTAGCGAAAATGTATCTGCAACGGCAGGGCAACCATTCTGGCAGCATCTTGATTATAAAAATCAGGGAAGTTATCAATGGATTATGAAAACTAACCAACTACCAGTTCCGGTAAAAGAAGGGCTGGTGGGTGAGAGTATTCGGCCCAAACTCATTCGTACCGGTGAAGGGGCGATGATTATGTTGCGGACAATTAACCGCAATGACAATGCCCGCTCCGATCACTTGGTATCGTTTCGCATCTACATTAATGACAAGATAATTATTTCCAGTAGCCATAGAAAAGTCTATCCGGTTGATCAGGTTCTGGCTGATTTAAATAATGGCGTAGGAGCAAAAAACACAGGGCACTGGCTGGTTGAAATCGCCGATGCGATTACCGACGAAGTGAACGATTTTATTGAAGAGTTACATGACAACCTGATTGAGTTTGAGGATAACATTCTGGAACAGAAGATCCCCGGACGAGGTGAGTTAGTGTTATTACGTAAGCAATTGATTGTTCTTCGTCGGTATATGGCACCCCAGCGAGATGTTTTGACACGACTGTCCAGTGAGAAGTTACCGTGGATGAGTGACGAGGCTCGTCATCTGATTCAGGAAGTCTCTGATCGTCTCGGGCGTGGGCTGGATGATTTGGATAGCTGTATCGCAAGGACAGCGGTGCTTGCCGATGAGATTACTTCTATTATGGCGGATGCGATGAACCGGCGTATTTACATGATGTCGTTATTAACAATGATATTCTTACCAAGTACTTTTTTAACCGGCTTATTTGGCGTTAACCTTGGCGGGATCCCCGGAAATAAGGATGAATTTGGTTTTGGTTTATTCAGCCTGCTGCTGTCGTTGTTGATAGCGGGATTCGCATGGTGGTTAAAGCGAAGTAAGTGGTTATAGGGAAAATTGCGACTGTCGTGAGTTCTGAACCGAATGTTCATTGAATCTGATGGTTAATTTCATTCGGATTTGAGATATATCAATAATCAGTATCTCAAGTTGAGGCACTATAACCCTGCAGGTGAATACAACGTTGAGCGATGAACGTTGTGCTCCATGATTGTAGTGTTTCTCATATTGAGTTTTATACCGATTAAAATTGACATTATGCCGATACTAAAATCCTTAGCATCGGCTATTTTTTTATTACTTTATTTCGATAATATCCAGCCGATCCGCCTGAAAATCAATTTGCTCATCAGGGTCAATAGCAGGTTGTACGGGTAACTCCTCTCGATCAAAAGCCAGATCCCCTCCAGCAATAATTTCACTGTCGTGATTAATGCTTTTGAAGTCGAACAGATTAAAATCGCTGAGATGTGATGGAACCACGTTCTGTACCGCCCGGAACATAGTTTCAATACGTCCGGGATAGCGTTTGTCCCAGTCACGCAGCATATCCTTGATAACCTGACGTTGCAGGTTTGGCTGTGAGCCACACAAATTACAAGGGATAATGGGAAATGCTTTCGCTTCTGCGTAGCGTTCAATATCTTTTTCCCGGCAGTAAGCCAGCGGGCGTATAACAATGTGTTTACCATCATCACTGATCAGTTTAGGTGGCATACCTTTTAATTTGCCGCCATAAAACATATTCAGAAAGACGGTTTGCAGGATGTCATCACGATGATGTCCCAGAGCGATTTTGGTTGCGCCCAGTTCAGTGGCGGTGCGGTATAAAATACCACGGCGCAGCCGGGAGCACAGAGAGCAGGTTGTTTTTCCTTCCGGGATTTTTTCTTTGACAATACCGTAGGTATTCTCTTCAACAATCTTATACTCGACGCCCAGCTCATCCAGATAAGCCGGAAGGATATGCTCAGGAAAACCTGGTTGCTTTTGATCCAGATTGACGGCAATAAGCGAAAAGTTAATCGGGGCACTTTTTTGCAGGTTCTGCAAAATAGACAGCAGGGTGTAGCTGTCTTTGCCACCAGAAAGGCAGACCATAATGCGATCGCCTTCTTCGATCATATTAAAATCTGCAATGGCTTGCCCGACATCACGACGCAGGCGCTTTTGTAATTTATTAAAATTATACTGTTCTTTTTGAGTATTCATTTCTGGTTGTTCTTTACTGTTTCTGATGGCTGTTCGACTAAAGGCCCTTAAAAAATTACGATGATTTTATGGCGGAGAACATGAAAAGGAAACAATAATAGCGGATAGGAAGGGATTATCAATTAGAGTTAGCGAAAAAGGCTGCTTTCCCCATACAGGAAAGACAGCCTTTTTGTTCTTAATACTTATATTTCAGCCGGAAAAACTGGCTGATCAGAACCAGAATACCCACTAATAAATAAGCAGCAAAAACACCAATCAGCCATTGCGGCATATCCAGTGTCAGAAATGACCATTGTTTTATTGAACAATCGCCAAAAGCCTGAAACACCGAAGGAAGCCATTCATTTAACGGCAGCCATGACGGAAATCTGACAAAAAATTCACAGGTATTAAAAGGGCTGGGGTATAACTGCATCATGGTATGATCCCATGCCAGTTGTAATCCGTGCCATGAGCTATAAAGCCAGAGTAAAATAGCCAACCAGCGCAGCGGAGTTTTGGGGGCGATAGCTCCCAGCAGGGCTGCCCCGAAAATACCGAACAGAGCAACACGCTCATAAATGCACATTACACAGGGCTGTAACTGCTTAACATGTTGAAAATAAAGAGCAACAAACTCCAGTAAAAGAGCTGTTAACGCCATTAACAACCATGCGCTTCGCCCTTGGGAACTCCATTTTAGACAATGTAACATTCTTCTTCTTCCCGTATCGTATATATAGGTAGCCGTTTATTCTGCCGTTTCTTAAATCACAAAAGAATCAATTTAAGGTCAATTACGTTGTTTTTTTAAATTATATCCATCCTCTTTCAAACTGCTTTTTTGTTGACGGTGCAAATTCGTTCCTTTGCCGCCGGAGGCAACATGAAATCGACTGGATATTCGAAGGGATAAAAAAAACCGGATAGGGGGATTTTACACCCTATCCGGCAGAATTCCTTAATAATAAATATAAGGGATTATTGTGGGATAACCCAGCCAAGTTTTACCAGATATTCAGTAGCAGGCAGTAGCCAAAATTCAACACACAGCAGACCCACAAGGGTCATCACAATTGTGTAAGGTAGAGCCATTAGCACCATACGCCCATAAGACAGGCGGATCAGTGGCGATAGCGCAGATGTCAGCAGGAACAGGAAAGCAGCCTGTCCGTTTGGTGTCGCTACGGATGGTAGGTTGGTGCCTGTATTAATGGCCACAGCTAAAAATTCATATTGCTGCGGTGAAATAAGACCACTTTTAAGCGCAGTCAGAGCTTCATTAATATACACAGTACCTACAAATACGTTGTCAGATACTGCGGAAAGCAGACCATTAAACAGATAAAACAGGGAAAGCTGTGACGCTGGTGAGGATTGCAATACAAACTGAATAAATGGGGTAAATAGTTGTTGATCAATAATGACCGCAACCACAGAAAAGAAGACAGTCAGTAATGCAGTAAACGGTAAGGCTTCCTCAAAGGCTTTACCTAAAGCATGTTCTTCAGTAATACCACAAAAAGCAGTAGCCATAATAATCACTGACAGGCCAATCAACCCGACTTCAGCTAGGTGGAACGCCAAAGCCACAATCAGCCAGATGCCGATTAAAGCCTGAACAACAAGCTGAGCTTTTTCCTGACGGGTACGTTTTTCACCGGCTTTTTTCGCATAGTCTTCCAAAACAGAACGGACACGCTCAGGTAGTTCGGCACCGTAACCAAACAGTTTGAAATGTTCAACCAACAGACAAACCAGCAGCCCACAGATAAAAACAGGTACGGTGACAGGAGACATACGGATAAAGAATGTTACGAAATCCCAGCCAACATGTTTTGCGATGATCAGGTTTTGTGGTTCACCGACCATCGTCATCACACCACCTAATGCCGTACCGACGCCGGCATGCATCATCAGGCTGCGCAGAAATGCCCGGAATTGATCCAGTGTCTGTCTTTTATCTTCATTATCAATAAATTGATCATCGTTAAGATCTGCGCTGCCATTATTCTGGCTGGAAAGATAACGGTGATAAATAGAATAAAAGCCAACAGATACGCTGATAACAACGGCTATAACTGTCAGGGCATCAAGAAAAGCAGATAAAAATGCACTTGCCAGACAGAAGGCCAGTGCCAGCATTTTTTTGGAACGAATGCTCAAGAGTAGTTTAGTGAAAACAAATAGCAGAAGTTGCTTCATGAAGTAAATACCGGCAACCATGAAAATCAGCAGCAGGATAACTTCCAGATTATTGCTGATTTCATGCCCTATCTGTTTTGGAGAGGTCATGCCGATAAGCACAGCTTCAATAGCAAGTAAGCCTCCCGGCTGCAACGGATAGCATTTTAACGCCATTGCCAGTGTGAAGATAAATTCCACAACGAGCATCCAGCCTGCAACGAAGGGGCTGACATAGAAAAAAACCAGTGGATTGATGATAAGAAAAACAATGATAGCCAATTTGTACCAATCCGGCGAATTGCCGAGAAAGTTTTTCACCACTGCACGTCGGATACTGATTTCCATTATTATTAATATTCCTCTTCTGTGGATACATGGGACATTTCTAAAGCACAACATACCCGTTGTTTTTCCAGTTACCTCTCTGTTGGTTGCGCTCACTTATTCCAGTCATATAGTGAATTATGCTCTGGGAGGCGCTTCCTGGCTGTCTTGATGCAACTCGAAATACATTGAATATCGTACGCTCTAACTGGTGGTAATTTAAGGGGATAATCTCATAATTAATTGGGTAATAATTATATTTTTTTATGACCTCTTTCACTCTTTCACGGTTTATTTACTATGTAACTATGTCGATCTGGCGCATTCTGGTATGATCAGTACCTATTATTAGCCAAGAAAACAGTTTTGGAATAGTTTAAATATGGTAATTAAGGCTCAGAGTCCTGCGAGTTTTGCGGAAGAGTATATCATTGAAAGTATATGGAATAATCGTTTTCCACCAGGCTCCATTCTGCCAGCAGAGCGTGAATTATCTGAATTAATCGGTGTCACTCGTACCACTTTGCGTGAAGTATTGCAGCGTCTGGCTCGTGATGGCTGGTTGACTATTCAGCATGGAAAACCAACAAAGGTAAATAATTTCTGGGAAACATCAGGTCTTAACATTCTGGAAACTCTGGCACGTTTAGATCATGATCGTGTGCCTCAGCTGGTCGATAATTTACTGTCAGTGCGTACAAATATTGCGGCCATTTTTATTCGTACTGCATTCAGACATAATCCGGAAAAAGCACTGGAAGTTCTGGCTGAAAAAGATAAAGCGGAAGACACTGCGGAGTCTTTCAGTTCTGTGGATTATGATATTTTCCGTGGCTTAGCATTTGCGTCAGGAAATCCTATTTATGGGTTGATCATTAACGGATTAAAAGGGCTTTATACTCGTGTGGGTCGTTATTACTTTTCGAACCCAGAGGCCCGTAAACTGGCACTGAATTTCTATCAGCAACTGAGCGTACTGTGTCGGGAAGAAGCCTACGATAAGATCATGGAATGCGTACGTAATTATGGTAAAGAAAGTGGAACCATTTGGCATGAAATGCAAGGCATTATGTTCAATGATTTAACAGCAGCACGTCAGAATTAATCAAATTATATCTTATCCAATTATCAAGTTGATTTCTTAATCCAGCTTATTCTTTAAAGGCGAACTGCTTTGTGTAGTTCGCTGCTTCTCATTTTTTAATAATTATACCTATAAAGAGGTGTTTTCTTATCTCCTCATAAATGGTGAAAACCCACTCAAGCTGTAAAATTCAAATTTTTAAATTATTATACTATTTAGTTTACATTGATTTAAAATTTAATTCTTAGTTATTGCATTTTTTTAGATTAAAATAAATTCGAATATTGTGAACTTAATGTTGCTTTTTTACCGTAAAAATCACTTTTTAGAATACTTATATAATCAATTAATAGCATTTAATCCTTTGCTATCTGATTGTATTTTTGATTATTTTTTTATTTATCACCTGATAATAAGAAAGTTTTTTATCAGGGTTTTGTAATGAAATTGTGATTTAAATCCTAAAATTAAATTAATCATCTCATGGTCTATTATTCTGGGTTGGATTTTTCTATTTAGCATATTATGCTTGTCTTCGTATATTTCTTATCAGCAGGTGGCAGAATGAAAGTCCTTATTTTAGGCAGTGGTGTTATTGGCGTCACCAGCGCCTGGTATCTGGCTCAGGAAGGTCATGAAGTGATCGTCGTGGATCGTCAGCAGAGTGCTGCCGAAGAAACGAGTGCAGGTAATGCTGGGCAAATTTCACCCGGGTATTCAACTCCCTGGGGTGCTCCTGGTATTCCGTTAAAAGCGTTCAAATGGCTGTTCCAGCGCCATGCTCCGCTAGCCATTCGTCCTGATGGTTCATTATTTCAGTTGCGTTGGATGTGGCAAATGCTGCGCAATTGCGATGCTGACCATTATGCGATGAATAAAAGCAGAATGGTGCGTCTGGCTGAATATAGTCGTGACTGTATTAAGCAGTTGAGAGCGGATACAGGTATTCAGTATGAGGAGCGTCTTGGGGGAACATTACAACTGTTCAGAACTGCTAAGCAGTTTGATAGTGCAGCCAAGGATATTGCGGTACTGGAGCAAGAGGGCGTTCCCTATCGATTATTGACGGCAGAACAATTAGCGTCAGTAGAGCCGGCTCTTGTCCACTCTTCCCATAAATTGACGGGGGGATTGCAACTTCCCAATGATGAAACCGGTGATTGCCAGATTTTTACCAAAGAATTAGCCAAAATGGCAGAAAAAGCAGGTGTCAGATTTATATTTAACAAACAGGTTAAACAAATTCTGATGGATGGCGATAAGGTTAGCGGTATTCAGTGTGATGATGGTGTTATAACCGCTGATCAGTATGTGATAGCGATGGGGGCTTATTCCACCGAATTATTGAGAGGTCTTGTCACAATCCCGGTTTACCCTATGAAAGGCTATTCGCTGACAATGCCGGTCATGGATGAAACTCGCTCACCGACTTCAACGATACTGGATGAAACTTATAAAATTGCTATTACGCGTTTCGATAATCGTATCAGGGTTGGTGGTATGGCAGAAGTCGTCGGTTTTAACTTGGACGTACTAAAAAGCCGTTGTGAAACACTAAAAATGGTCGTTGATGATCTTTACCACGACGGTGGCAATATTGCTGAAGCCTCATTCTGGGCTGGGTTACGTCCGATGACACCGGATGGCACACCTATTGTTGGTCCGACTAAATACGCTAACCTTTATCTGAATACCGGGCATGGCACATTAGGCTGGACGATGGCCTGTGGTTCAGGAAAGCTGTTATCTGACTTAATCTCAGGCAAAAAACCTGATATTGCCGCGGATGATCTTTCTGTATTCAGATACACCGATGGGTTTAATACCAAAGTACTTCGGGCGAAGCATCGCTTACATACTGCGTAAAGTAAATTAGAAGGGGTCAGCATGCCACGTCCTATTTTGGCGACGATCCACCTTGATGCATTTCGCCATAACCTGGCAACGATCCGTCAGAAGGTTGGTCACAGTAAAATTTGGTCGGTAGTGAAAGCGAATGCATATGGGCACGGGTTGGACAGAATATGGCAATCACTCACGCAGACGGATGGTTTTGCTCTGCTTGATATGAATGAAGCTATTTATTTGAGAGAGCAGGGGTGGCAAGGGCCTATCCTGTTGTTAGAGGGTTTCTTCAAAGCCGAAGATTTGCAGATAATCAATAAATATAGTCTGACAACGACAGTCCATAGTCGCTGGCAGCTTCAGGCAATAGAAGAGGCAGAGTTCGATAAACCTGTAGATGTCTATTTAAAACTTAACAGTGGTATGAACCGTCTGGGTTTCACTCCCGATGAATATCCACAGATAGTATCAATGGCAAATGGGATACAGAATATCAGATCAGTCACTTTAATGACCCATTTTGCGAATTCCGATAATGAAATGGGCGTTAGCGAGCAATTTACAGTGGTTAAAGAGCTCAGAATGGATAATCTTTCACATTGCTTAGCTAATTCTGGTGCAATTCTATGGCACCCGCAAACACATCGCGATTGGGTCAGGCCGGGGATCATTCTATACGGGGCATCGCCCAGTGGGAAGTGGCGTGATATTGCAGGTTCGGGGTTGAGACCTGCGATGAGTCTGAAAAGTGAAATTATTGCGGTCCATAAACTGGCTAAAGGGGTAAAAATTGGTTATGGCGGCCGCTATACCACACAGTCTCCAACCCGAGTGGGTACTGTTGCATGCGGTTATGCTGATGGCTATCCTCGTCATGCATCAACAGGAACACCTGTTGTTGTTGATGGTATTCGCACCCGTGTGTTGGGAGCGATATCAATGGATATGATGACGGTGGATCTGACACCATGCCCAGAAGCCACAATCGGTAGCTCTGTTGAGCTATGGGGAGCAAAATTACCCGTGGATGAAGTCGCAGAGTTTGCTGGAACGATAGGTTATGAACTGTTGTGTGCTTTAGCCAGACGTGTTCCGGTGGTTGTTGATTAATGATAAGGATTTATGATTTTATCAGGCATTTTTTCGTACCGCTTCCATGCAGTTTGAATCAATGCCTGTTCATCCCATTTTAATTCTGACCAATCAGTTATGTTCAGCTTGTCTGGCGGCAACGAAGGACGACAGATAGCTTGCCGGGGTTCCCGTTTTTAGAATGCAAAGGGCTACTGATACGAGCAGTTTCAACACAGACCATAGTTTTATAGCTTTCGTTTTCCATATCTTGCATGCTGCCTGATAATTCTGCTCCGGGATTCCAACAAACGATATCACTGTGATGGTAGTGATGAATTTCGATGGTACGCTTCCATTGTTTATCACTAATTAGGCTGAAATCTTCTGGCTCGGTATAAATACGATCGGTTCGCCCCTGAAACGTTAGTTTTTCACTAGTCGATTGCTGTTTTTTGTTTGTTATCGAATCGATAAAGTGATGTCCTAATCCACTGACCTGAACTTTCTCTATGCTGCTGATATTAAAGTAAGAGTGTAGAGCGCATGTGGTTTGATAATCTCCGTAGGATTCCAACTCTATTTCACAGGTTTCACCTAATTTAAAACGGGCAATAAGTGTAAACTCATGTGGCCATAACTGTTTGGTATACTCGCTGTTTTGTAGTATGAACATCAAAATGACACCATTTTCATGTTCATGATGCCCTTTGAATTCCCACGGTAAAATTCGGGCGAACCCATGACTCGGCGCGTCCTGAGGCCCAAACCACGGCCAACAGATAGGGATACCACCACGGATGGCTGTTCCTGCACGGAATTTTGTATTATTGCTTAACCATAATATAGGCTTTTCACCACTGGGTTGCCATGCCATAAGGTGTGCGCCCTGAATACTGATTGCGCTGCGGACTTTAGGGTGAGTAATTACAATTAATGGAAATCCATCAATATCCCGTTGACTGATATGAGGAGATATCTGCTTTACAATTGGCAAAGAGAAAATTTTATCAAGCATCATCATGACCTTATATAAACTTGTATTGATGGTTAATGAAGGCAAGAATAGCCTATTGTGAAAGAGTGGTAAAATAAAAGCCACCGTAAAAGGTGGCTTATTGAACAATGATTATACCCGTTATCTTTCAGGTTGAGATTTTGTTGTCTGCAACCTGAAATTTATAAGGTAGATAAGTTCAGTTATTTAGAAATGTGTGCGACCAGATCCAGAACTTTGTTTGAGTAACCTGTTTCGTTGTCATACCAAGAAACCAGTTTTACAAAGTTATCGTTCAGAGCGATACCTGCTTTTGCGTCGAAGACAGAAGTCAGTTTTTCGCCGTTGAAATCGGTGGATACAACGTCATCTTCGGTGTAACCCAGAATGCCTTTCAGCTCGCCTTCAGCAGCTTCTTTGATTGCTTCACAGATTTCTTTATAAGTTGCTGGTTTTTCCAGACGTGCAGTCAGGTCAACAACAGAAACGTTAGGAGTAGGTACACGGAAAGACATACCAGTCAGTTTGCCGTTCAGTTCAGGAATAACTTTACCTACTGCTTTTGCAGCACCGGTAGAAGATGGAATGATGTTTTGTGCCGCACCACGGCCACCACGCCAGTCTTTTGCAGAAGGGCCGTCAACAGTTTTCTGAGTAGCTGTTGTTGCGTGAACAGTTGTCATCAAACCTTCAACGATGCCAAATTTATCGTTGATAACTTTAGCCAGTGGAGCAAGGCAGTTAGTTGTACAGGATGCGTTGGAAACGATGTCCTGACCTGCGTAAGCGCTGTGGTTAACACCCATAACGAACATTGGGGTATCGTCTTTTGAAGGACCAGTCAGGACAACTTTTTTCGCGCCGGCAGCGATGTGTTTACGCGCAGTTTCGTCAGTCAGGAAAATGCCGGTTGCTTCAGCAACAACATCAACACCTACCTCGTTCCATTTCAGGTTAGCTGGGTCTCTTTCAGATGTAACGCGGATGGTTTTGCCGTTAACAACCAGATGACCGTCTTTAACTTCAACTGTACCTTTGAAGCGGCCATGGGTTGAATCGTATTTCAGCATGTAAGCCATGTAATCTGCATCTAACAGGTCATTGATTGCAACGATTTCAATGTCAGAACGCTCTTGTGCAGCACGGAAAACAATACGGCCAATACGACCAAAACCGTTAATACCTACTTTGATAGTCATAGTATTCCACCAGCTATTTTTTAGTGAATTAAAAGTTGTTTCTAAAGTTACCAAAATCTTGCCAGTCGTCAAGCGGAATCGTGTCAACAATTGAAAAAGATCAATTTAAAAACCACTATCTGGATATCCGTTATACAACTGTAACAATCTTTACGCTCACCATTATCGGGGTATAAGGAGATATTTAAAGTTACCATTAATGAGATATGTGAGATTTATCACAATTAGTAAAGTAAATCATCATGTTGAATGGGTTAAAATACGATTTAACAGTTTAATATTTACTTTTTGTTGTTTTCGGTACCTTTTGTTGAAAATACTGGCCTTAAAAGGTGGTTACTATGGCTAAAGATATCTCTTTTCCTCTTGAGCAGCTCAGTGAAATGCAGCGTTATGTGACGCAAGAAGCAGGTACAGAGCCGCCATTTTCAGGAAAGCTGTTGCACAACAAAAAAAGTGGTATTTATCATTGCCTGTGCTGCTCTCAGCCACTTTTTGTTTCCGACACAAAATTTGATTCCGGGTGTGGGTGGCCAAGTTTTTATCAGCCGATTAATGATAAATCCATTAATTATATTGATGATTATTCTTGTGGTATGCATCGGATCGAGGTGCGTTGCAGCCATTGTCAGGCACATTTAGGGCATGTTTTTCCTGATGGTCCTAAACCTACAGGAGAGCGTTTTTGTATTAATTCGGCTGCGTTGCGCTTCATTGATGAAGATTCAGGAGAAGAAACCGCCGGTTAATATGATGAGTAGCGACATTTTTGACCAAATATGATGCGAATTGGCAAGTGATATAGAATCGATTCAGCTAGTGATGTTAGTATAATAGTTCTAAGGAAATAATAGCCTTAAGGAAATACCGATGAATGTAGATGATTTACTTTCAGCCATGACACCTGAGATTTACCAGCGACTGGTTCAGGCTGTCGAATTAGGGAAATGGCAGGATGGTGTTCCATTAACACCAGAGCAAAAAGAACATAGCCTGCAAATGGTCATGCTTTGGCAAGCCAGACATAATCATGATCCGGAACATATGACGATTGGCACCGATGGCCAAATTGCCGTAAAAAGTAAACAAGAACTGAAGGCGATGTTTCAGTCAGAGATGGTTGCCAGATTGAAGCCGCAATCAGAAGAATGAGTCAGTAAATTAAATCGGTAGCCTCGTTCTCCCTCATTGATTGAGCATAAGGAACGAGGCTAATCTGATTTCTGATATGTAGTTATAGTGGTCAGCGGGTTAAAAATATTTTTATGCACGTATATTAAAAAAGGGCAGCTATCTCTTTCAATGAAGTAAATTTTGCGCCTTTAGCTGCCATTTCCTCAATAGCCTGCTGGCTGTCATCCGCGTGAATATTAACCCCCCGGCAGCCTTCTGTAATGACGTAAGTTTCATACCCGTGTTCTAAGGCATCTAATACGGTAAATTTTACGCAGTAATCGGTAGCGATACCAAGAATAAGCAGGCGATTGATATGTTGCTCTGATAGCCAGCCATGTAATCGGGTTGCATTTTTACGGTCGTTATCGAAAAATGCGCTGTAACTGTCTATCTGTGGATTTTCACCTTTACGGAAAATCTCCCCTATAGCAGCTTGGTTTAAGGCTGGATGAAAATCTGCGCCAGATTGCCCCTGTACACAATGTACAGGCCACCATATTTGAGGGATACCGTTTAGTACGCCTAACTCACCAACTGGCTGGCCTGAATTCACTGCAAAGCTCATATGATTAGACGGATGCCAGTCCTGACTTGCAATGATGCTGATATTGTACTGCTGACACAATTGAATAGCTTCATTTGCTACGGTGATAACTTTTTCGCTCTCTTTTACCGCCAGAGCACCACCTGTACAGAAGTCATTTTGTAGATCGATAAGTAATAGTGCGGTTTTCATTCTATTCCTCAATTCATACTTTCGTCTTATAGTCGGCCCGTTAATATTTTGAATATGCTTATTATTTGTCGGAATAACTCAATTCTCCGCGTAGATTTTGCTGCATCAGAGAGCGAATTTCTTCGGTTTCATAGTGCTGGCTTAACAGGTAGTGAAGTTTTGTCAGGGTTGCTTCAAATGTCATATCGTAGCCGCTGATCACACCTGATGCAGCCAGTGCATGACCGTTAGCATAACCTTCCATATTGACCCTTCCGGAAATACATTGTGTTAAGTTGATTACAATGATTCCTCTTTCAGTCGCTTCTTTTAAGATTCTTAATAAATCAGGGCGTTGAGGAGCATTGCCGACACCATAAGAACGCAAAATCAATGCCTTGACAGGCTGCATCAGGATATTTTCAACTACTTGGCTGGACAGCCCCGGATAGATAGTGACTACGCCAATTGGCTGTGAGCTGATTTGGTGTACAACAAAATCGCCATGACCAACGGGCAGTGGAGCGGTATTAAATGTCCGGATATTGATGCCCGCTTCGATAAGCGGAGGGTAATTAGGAGAAGAGAAGGCATCAAAACCGTCAGCATGGGCTTTGACAGTTCTGTTCCCTCGATACAATTTGTTGTTGAAAAACAGGCTGACTTCATTGACGGGATAGTTGGCTGCCAGATACAGGGCATTGAGCAAATTTGTCTGACCATCTGAACGCAGTGCTTCCAACGGAATCTGTGACCCTGTCACGATAACTGGCTTGTTAAGATTTTCAAACATGAAAGAGAGAGCTGAGGAGGTAAAAGCCATGGTATCTGTACCATGCAGGATCACAAACCCATCGTAATCATGGTAATTCTGATAAATATCACTGGCAATAATTCCCCAATCATCTGGACTCATATCAGAAGAATCAATAAGGGGATGATGCTCACGGATAGTGAATGTTGGCATTTCTGGGCGGTGAAACTCGGGCATTTTTGTCAGCTGCCGCTGTAAATGACCGGAAACGGGAATATAACCATTGGGGGAATGTTGCATCCCAATTGTTCCACCCGTATAAACAACATAGATAGATTTCTTCTGCATGGTCGTAACCCAATAACAGTACTTTGATAAAATTCTCTGCCGATTATAGGGAGTATAAGGAATAAAAAAAGCCTGATATTGGTATATATTAATCAGGCTTTATATTTAATTGTGATTATCACGTTATGGTGATGAATTCTCAGCGGATATCGCTACAGTTCAGGCAATAAGCATAAATATTTTGTGGATCATTCATGCGGCTATAAAATACCGCCTGCTTTTTCATATCCTGTGCTGCCTGAGCAAATGGAGCTGGCAACATTGACTGTAAAGTATTTGGCATAATTGCCTGTGCTGATGAAGAAAATCCCAGCATCAGTTTTTCAGTAAATGAAAGTTCAGGCTGCATCCAGCTTAACGCTACGGTTTTAAGACCTGCCAGTTCAGCGGCTTTCTTAACGGCGTCATCGAAATCGCCTAACTGATCAACCAGACCATTCTTTTTAGCATCACTACCACTCCAGACACGGCCTTCAGCGATTCTTTCAATTTCAGCGGTTGTTTTGTGGCGAGAATCTGCTACCAGCCCGATAAACTGGCTATAGCCGTTTTCAATCGACATTTGTATGACTTCAGAAAACAGAGGATTTATCCCTTTTGTTGTAGAAATATCAGCCAGTGGATAAGTTGAAACACCATCTGTATTTACGCCAAGATAATCAAGACTTTTTTCAAAAGTAGTGATAGCACCGAAAACACCAATTGAGCCAGTTAAGGTATTCGGGGAGGCGATAATATAGTTAGCCGGTGTGGAAACCCAGTAACCGCCTGATGCAGCAAGCCCTCCCATGGAAACAACAATCGGCTTTTGATTGATCTTTTTACCATTTACATCAGTACCTTCCCGAATAGCCACCAGCTCACTGCGGATAAGTTCAGATGCGCTGATACTGCCGCCGGGGCTGTTTACTCGCAAGATAATGGCTTTAATATTAGGGTTCAGGCGAGCTTCGCGTAGTTGTTCTGCGATGGTATCACTGCCAGCTATACTGCCGGATTGTTTGCCATCCATGATTTCCCCTTCAACTACAATCACTGCAATATTACCATCGTTCTGATAAGTATCTCCGATGGGTTTTTTAGCAATATAATCACTGATAGTAATGTAGTTGAAATGCTGGTTTTTCTTATCCCAGCCGAATTTCTTTTCCAGCTTTTGTTCAATGACATTCAGAGGCGCTATTCTATCTACCAAACCATTCTGGAGAGCATAGAGAGCACTGTTCCCACCTGCTTTACGGAGTTTTTCAATAAATACTGAAGGTTCAGGAAGTACCTGACTGATTGGGATTTTTCTATTGGTGGCAATATCCTGTCGGTAATTATTCCAAAGTTCATTCAGCCAGAGAGAATCCGCTGCGCGGGCAGCATCCGACATATCATTCCGCATCATTGGCTCTACGGCTGATTTGTATGTACCGACACGGAAAATATGGGTAGAAATTTTCAGGTTTTCTAATAATGATTTATAGAACAAATGATTATTTGAATAACCTTTAAGTGAGACACTGCCTTGAGGGGTAAGGAGTATTTTGTCAGCATAACTGGCTAAATAGTATTGTGGCTGGCTGTAGCTCTGCCCGATAGCTGTAACGGATTTACCTGAGCTTTTAAATTCGTTGATGACTTTGCCGATATAAAGCATCGATGCCTGATCAGCCCCTGCAAAATCATCCAGTTTCAACACCATACCGGTAATTTTGGGATCATTTTTTGCCCGTCGAATACTATCAACAATATCAAATAGCGAAGTTTGTTGAGTACGAGTGCTGGAAGGATAGACAAGATCCCAGCCTAATTGATCCAGCGGATTGCGGGCAGATACCCGATCAACGATAGTACCAGATAAATTGACGTATAATGCTCCACCATAATCACTATCATCTGCCGGGAACTGTTCTTTATAAATAAGAACGCCAGTGGCAACTAATACAATTAATAAAATAAACAATAGATTGGAAATAAATTGGCGAGCGAAGTTTAGCAGTTTCCAACTCCATTTAAGTAGCCCTGCTATAAGCCTCCATAAAGTATGCATACTATCTCCGATGATGAGATCAAATAAGATTATCCTAATCAGCTAACTGATAAATGTCAGCCAGAAATCACGAAAATGACTGAAAAAATAATATTTACACTTTCATTCGGTAACGAATAAACAGAGAATGTCCGGTCGTGATAGATTATCTTATTCAGGAGGAAACTATGAAAGCCTTGGAACTCTTATTGAATCGTCGTTCTGTTTCACGTTTAACTACTCCGATCCCTACGGGGGATGAATTGCAGAATATCCTTGCTGCTGGGATGAGAGCCCCAGACCATGGAGCATTACGTCCCTGGCATTTTATTGTCATGCAAGGGGAAGGAATAGATAAATTCAGCAAATTGCTCGAACAGGCAGCAATTAATGGTGAAATGGGTGAAGATGTGGCAGAAAAAGCAAAAAATGCCCCTTATCGTGCACCGATGATTATTACTGTTATTGCTAAAGTAGTTGAGCATGTAAAAGTGCCAGAATGGGAACAGGTTGTAGCAGCAGGCTGTGCAGTACATGCTATGCAAATGGCAGCCGTGGCTCAAGGATTTGGTGGAATATGGCGTTCTGGTTCTTGGACAGAAGACTCAACAGTCAGAGCCGGACTGGGATGTGAAGAGCACGACAAAATTGTTGGGTTCCTCTATCTGGGTACACCAGAGCTTAAATCACCAATGAAAGTCTCTTCACCAGATTTAACTGATTTTGTCAGTTATTTCTAAAAATTACTGTTAGAGTTACTAGATATATCATTACCTGATGTGGTGGATAGGATAAACACCACTACATCAGCTGATCCCATTAATTTATTGCCTAGGTGAACTGAATTAACCACACTCAGACAGGGCATTGATTGAAGTTGTTACAAATTCCATGCGTCTTTTTATTGCTGAAAAACCTAGCCTCGCACGTGCTATTGCCGATATTCTACCGAAACCTCATCGTCGGGGAGATGGGTTTATTGAGTGTGGTGAGAGTCAGGTTGTTACCTGGTGTGTAGGTCATTTGTTAGAACAAGCTGAGCCAGATGTATACGATAGCCGTTATGCGCGCTGGGTCTTGGCTGATTTGCCAATTATTCCTGAAAAGTGGCAGTTAAAACCACGAGAAGCGGTTGCTAAACAGCTCAATACGATTAAATCTCTTTTGGCAAGGGCTGATGAAGTTGTTCATGCCGGAGACCCGGATCGCGAAGGGCAGTTGCTGGTGGATGAAGTGTTGGATTTTTTGCAGCTGGAAGACAATAAAAAGCAGAATGTCCAACGTTGTCTGATCAACGATTTAAATCCTCAGGCAGTACTTAAAGCCGTCGAGCGTCTGAGGAGTAACCGGGAATTTATTCCCCTGTGTGTTTCAGCTTTAGCCAGAGCAAGGGCTGATTGGCTTTATGGGATCAATATGACCCGAGCTTATACCTTATTAGGTCGGAATGCTGGTTATCAAGGGGTTCTATCGGTTGGCCGAGTGCAGACTCCAGTACTGGGCTTGGTTGTTCGCCGTGATGAAGAAATAGAACATTTTGTACCAAAGGATTTCTTTGAGGTTAAAGCTCATATTATTACCCCGAAAGAAGAGCGGTTCACCGCTGTATGGCAGCCCAGTGAGTCCTGTGTTGATTTTCAGGATGAAGAAGGGCGAGTTATTCACCGGCCTTTAGCAGAACATGTAGTAATGCGCATTATGGGGCAGCCTGCCTATGTTTCTGCCTATCAGGATAAACGGGAATCAGAAACAGCGCCTTTGCCATTTTCTCTTTCTTCATTACAGATCGAAGCAGCCAGACGTTTTGGCCTGAGTGCTCAGGATGTTCTGGATATTTGTCAGCGGCTGTATGAAACCCATAAATTGATTACATACCCGCGTTCAGATTGTCGTTACCTACCAGAAGAACATTTTGCGGGTCGTCAGGCTGTTTTAAACGCTATTTCGGTACATGCCAGCCATTTGTTGCATCAGGATGCGCTTGATACGGAAAAAAAGAATCGTTGCTGGGATGATAAAAAAGTTGATGCACATCATGCAATTATTCCCACAGCGCGAAGCAGTCAGGCTAAGCTGACAGAAAATGAGCAGCATATTTATGGATTGGTAGCCAGACAGTATCTGATGCAGTTTTTCCCGGATGCTATATTTCGGAAATGCACAATTGAACTGGATATTGCTGGTGGAAAGTTCATTGCCAAGGCTCGCTTTCTGGCAGAAGCCGGCTGGCGAACTTTATTAGGTAACAAAGAGCGGGATGAGGAAAATGAGGGCACACCTCTGCCGATTGTTGCTAAAGGTGATGAACTGTTGTGTGAGAAAGGAGAAGTCGTGGAAAGGCAGACTCAGCCACCACGTCATTTCACTGATGCCACTTTATTATCTGCTATGACCGGTATCGCCAGATTTGTTCAGGATAAAGCACTGAAAAAAGTTTTACGGGCAACAGATGGTTTGGGGACGGAAGCAACAAGGGCCGGAATTATTGAATTATTGTTCAAGCGAGAATTTCTGTATAAAAAGGGGCGATATATTCATGCAACGCCAGCAGGTCGTGCGTTAATTCATGTTTTACCTGATATGGCTGTCTTGCCTGATATGACTGCACAGTGGGAATCCAAACTAACTCAAATCAGTGAGAAGCAATTCCGTTATCAGGATTTTATGTCGCCTCTTCATGAAACATTGCAACAATTGATTTGGCAGGCAAAGCAGTATAGAAATTTGAAAGCGTTCAGGGATCTGCCTCCTGCTCCTGTGAAAGGAAAAAAAGGTAAAGGTAAGCAAGTGAAAACCAAGCAGACAAATAAAGCTGAATAATTTAATAAATAAAGAGAGAAAAATACAGCACCGAAATTGTGCGATGCTGTATTTTATTTTAAATCTTAAATTCAGCCCAGACTGGTGCGTGATCGGAAGGTTTTTCCATGGCGCGGATATCATAATCAATACCAGCAGAGAGGCATTTTTCTGCTAATGGCTGGCTTGCAAGCAGCAAGTCAATGCGAAGTCCACGGTTATCGTTAAACCCTTTTGAGCGGTAATCAAACCACGAGAATTGGTCACTGATTTCCGGATGATGAGCCCGGAATGTATCAACCAGCCCCCAGTTTTTTAGGCGTTCCATCCATTCTCTTTCTTCAGGCAGGAAAGAACATTTCCCGGTTTTTAACCAACGTTTCTGATTATTCTCTCCTATTCCAATATCTAGGTCAGTCGGGCTGATATTCATATCGCCCATAATGAGAATATTGGATCCAGGAGATTGATTTGTTTCCAGATAGGTTTGCAGATCCTGATAAAATTTTGCTTTTGCAGGGAATTTTATCTCATGAGTACGGCTTTCACCTTGTGGAAAATAACCGTTAATCACAGTTAGTAAGCCGGAAGGAGTTTCGATATCTGCCATGATAATGCGGCGTTGAGCATCATCATCGTCAGTTGGAAAACCTTTCCTGACAGCTATCGGCTGTTGGCGAGTCAGTAGGGCAACTCCATAATGAGATTTTTGACCGTGATAGAAGATATGATAGCCAAGTTGGCTGACTTCTTCTAAAGGAAACATTTCATCATGAACTTTTGTTTCCTGTAATCCGATAACATCAGGTTGATGTTGTTCAACAATCGCAGCAAGTTGGTGAGGACGCGCCCGCAGTCCATTAATATTGAATGATACAAATTTCATATCGTTATAATCACCTAAATAATGTTTTTCTTTTCAATCTTATCAGATATAAATAAGAATGTAACCATTTATTAAATAATAATTTTAGGCAGATTATGTAGATATTTCACTATTTTACTCATATATGTAATGTGATATTGAATATAATTTGCTTATTATTCAAATTCAAAGAATGTAATCATGTTAAATAATAGAAAGGCATATACTTAATAAGTGGGAATTTAATAAATAAATGCTTATTTAATTAGTAATGCTCTGTTATATTCACATTCGATATTATGTTTTCAGGTGAGATTTTTTTATTCTTGAAATTTATTCTATGTCACGCGTTACAAAAAATAATTAATGAAAAAGTAGAAGAGTTAATCAATCTCTGATAGAAAATTGAACCTGTAGGCCATGTTTATATTTATTAATGGTTTACATTCACGATGGAATATTCATCATGATACAGGTGAATAATATAGTTCATCTGAACCGCATTTTTGCATCAGGGGCTGGCATTTCATATAAATGCCATTTGAAAAATAGCTATTTTTATTGTACAAAATTATACCTTCACAATATCAAGTTTGATTTAGCGGTTACCTGATGAGAAGGCCATTTCAAGGATATTATTTTAGCCACAAGTTACATAGGAACGGTGAATTATGTTTTTTTCTCGTAAATTAGAAGCATTCATGGCGGTGGTGGAAATGGGTTCTTTAAGCAAAGCGGCAAGAGTGATGAACCGTACGACTCCCCCAGTCGCTAAATCAATTAAAGACTTTGAGGCGACGTTAGGAAAGCGCTTATTTAAAAGGGAGAAGTTTGGGATGATACTGACTAAAGACGGAGCGGAACTATATAATGACTTAAAAGAACTTTATTTGAAAGAAAAAGAAATTACAAAGAAACACTTTAGTGGGACTATTTGTAATAGTGTTAATATCTACTATGATTGGGGGAAAGATAGGCATCTGATTTCGCTGTATAAAGCTGCAGATAGAAATAATGCTCAAGTTAATATATTACGATTCAGTTATGATAACATCGATGAAATAGTTGATTATGAGGGAAATACCATAATCCTAAGTTCTGAAAAAATCCTCAGTGATAGATTCAGTCTGGTGCGAAAAATTGAAGGCCAGAATTTAGGCGTTTGTTGTCGTCAGGAATTAATTGATGAATCCAATGGTGATTTAACTCAGCTATTGAAAAATAAAACATGGTTATGCGATCCAGTTCTCTATAAAAGTGATTTTATAAAGAATTTAGAAGAGGATATGCAGAAAAATGGAGAAAAGGCTAATATAAGACAAATGGACAATATGGAGTGTTGTCTTAATTTTATTCAGTCTAAAGATTATATTTTTATTACAGATGCCCGTTCTGGTGCATTAGAGGAAGGAAAAAGTTTGGGTTTTATTCCAATTTCACGAGCTGATGCAGTTAATCAGTGTTACGTCTATAAATCTAAATCACACTCAAGCGTGTTGAATCGTTTTATCGATTCTGTTAGTGATATGGAGTAACCGATTGCATAAGCGGAGCGAATTGCAGATCCTCCAGAGCTCCGCTATTGGTGTTCTGTGAGCACGCCAATTTTACAATATTCATTTACTCATTGAGTAAATTAGATGGTTCTTCCCCCAAGCAATATATCTGTTAGCTTTGACAGTAAATGCAAATAATGGAATATAATTTTGAATATGGTGGGGGAAGGATGACGCGCTACTACGATTTATACTCACCTTACATTTTTTTATCTCGCAGCTCAGAATGTCGCACATATCGTGATTTCATTGCGCTTATCTGAATATAGCCAAATAATTTCAATATATTCCCTAACGAAACTCGTGAAAATTGCTCTTTATTGAAGCAGGAAGCAATTTTACTTGAGTAATGTGATAGCTAATAAACGGATTATCTGGATGGTGTTGAGGAAGAATGATTTATGACTGAGCTTCCTCACTCTATGGATCAGTGCGCTGAGTGCTGTTATTTTGCTACGCTCAATTCGAACCTTGGTCGAAGATTCTCATCCTTCCCTCTGGGAATTAATTGGGCTTTCTATTTATTGGTAGATTAAGATTCTATCATTAGATGGTGGTGGGGGAAGGATTCGAACCTTCGAAGTCTGTGACGGCAGATTTACAGTCTGCTCCCTTTGGCCGCTCGGGAACCCCACCAGATTTTGAATTGTACGCTGTTGTTGTCAGCGGACGGAATCATATCAAATGAACCGCCGCTGTAAAGTAAATATTTAAAAATCAGCTATCAAGTGCTGGTTATTTAATCCCTGAGAACAAATTTCATTCCATTATAAGATCACAGTGCGATTGCCATAGACAAATACTCGCTGAGAAAGAACAGAGTGTAATGCTTTACTCAGCACATTTTTCTCAACATCTCGTCCTGCCCGCATCATGTCCTCAGCCGTATAACCGTGATCCACATTAATTACATCCTGAGTGATGATAGGGCCTTCATCCAGATTATCATTGACGTAATGTGCAGTAGCGCCAATGATTTTAACTCCACGTTCATAGGCTTGATGGTAAGGACGGGCTCCAATGAATGCAGGCAGGAATGAGTGATGGATATTAATAATTTGATTTGGGTAATGCTGAACAAATGCAGGTGTTAAAACGCGCATATACTTAGCAAGTACAACGTAATCGGGATTATATTGATCAATCTGAGCCATTAGCGCTTCGTCATGTTGTTCCCGGCTTAAACCTTCATGACTGATATGATGGAATGGAATACCAAATTGCTCAACTAATGATTGCAGAGTGGTGTGGTTACCGATAACTGCGGCTATCTCCACATCCAAGCCTTCGTAAGCACTTTTTACTAATATATCACCAATACAGTGAGCTTCTTTTGTTACCATGATAACAATACGGCGTCGGCCTGCTGTATTTAATTCACGGCTAGAGCCGGTAGGAAGGGCACCATCTAGGTCAGTCAGAAATGTTTCATCATTGAAGATACCTTCCAGCTCTGTACGCATGAAAAAACGGCCAGTTAGGTGGTCAACAAATTCACTATTCTGAACAATATTTAATTGATGCTTATAACAAATATTGGTGATTTTCGCGATTAATCCTTTGGAGTCAGGACAAATAGTACGCAAGATTTTTTTTTGTATGATTGCGTTTTGCATGAATAATGTAACCTCAAATTTTTTACTGTGTGAATGATTTTGTTTGAAATTTATAGTTTTTAACTACAGCACTTTTTATATTTCTTTCCTGAACCACATGGGCACGGGTCATTGCGTCCAGTTTGAGGGCGAATACCATCAATATAGAACCAATGTTGTTCAATGAGCAAAAAACGGGAGCACTCATGTATCAGTTGTCTATCTTGCTTTGCCTGTTCAATAAAGCAAGCTGAAAATTCGACATAGGCTTCGTCATTATGTAGACCTTTATCTGCGCTGATAACATTCAATCCCAGCCACTCGACACCGACAAAGCTTTGTTCTATTTCTGAGCGCCAGGTTTCGGCTTTACAGTCGGGATGCCAGGTTGCAATAAGATAATCAATATTTTTTGTTACATAAGCGCTATATCTGGAACGCATCAGAGATTCAGCATTTGGGGCAGGGCGATGATTATCAAGATAGGGGCCGCAGCAGTGTGCGAGAGATAAGCTGCTACCACAGGGGCATATTGTTGTCAAAATCACTCCGGTGAATTAAAAAAGTTGTTGTTTACATGAACAATACTGTAAGGGTGTGTAGGAATATAACTAGCAATAATCTATCTGATAATACCTGAATACAGAGCTTGGTCGCAATGTTTGCCCAGAGTGCAACTAGCCATAGCTGTCTATATTATCGAGACATCTCTTATGCCCACTTTCGCTATAATAAAACGGATACTTGTTAGATACATGTACCTTGTATGTATATTTGCTACGGTAATGTTATGTATTGTCATATAAAAAACATAATTAAACTTCCATTAACTGTATATCTGGTTAAGTTAGCTGATATACTCTTGCGCGCTATTTTTTAGTATGTGATTCTTTTCACATATTCAATTTTTGATACATACATTTTTTTAAAGAGTTGGTGCTATTGTTTAAACTGCAAAAAGGAGTTTTTCGCAACAAATAGCCATAGGAGACAATGTAATGTCAGTCACAAATAACAAAGTGAATAAAGCTGTGATCCCGGTTGCTGGCTTGGGAACTAGGATGTTACCAGCTACCAAGGCTATTCCTAAAGAAATGCTGCCTCTGGTTGATAAACCGCTGATTCAATATGTTGTTAATGAATGTATTAAAGCAGGGATTAACGAGATTATTCTGGTTACACACTCATCCAAAAACTCGATAGAAAATCATTTTGATACCAGTTTTGAACTGGAAGCAATTCTGGAGAGAAGGGTCAAACGTCAGCTATTGGATGAAGTTCAGTCTATTTGTCCAAGCCATGTGACAATCATGCAAACTCGTCAGGGAATTGCAAAAGGGTTGGGGCATGCAGTGTTATGCGCTAAGCCACTGATTGGGGATGAACCGTTTGCCGTTATTCTGCCTGATGTTATTTTGGATGAATACAGCACAGATTTATCGAAATACAACCTGAGCGAAATGTTGTCACGTTTTAACGAGAATGGTGCGAGTCAGATACTAGTCGAACCAGTTCCTTATGAAAGCGTTTCTGACTATGGTATTGTTGACTGTTTCGGGGAAAATTTACAACCTGGTGACAGTAAGCCGATTGCCCGTGTTGTTGAAAAACCTAAACCTGAAGAGGCACCATCGAATCTTTCCATTGTAGGTCGTTACGTACTATCTGAAAAAATCTGGCCGCTATTAGCAAAAACTGCGCCAGGTGCAGGGGATGAAATCCAGCTTACTGATGCTATTGCTATGCTGATGGAAAAAGAGCCAGTTGAAGCATATCACTTAAAAGGCCGTAGCCATGATTGTGGTAATAAACTGGGTTATATGCAGGCGTTTGTTGAATATGGGATGAAGCATAAGCAATTGGGAGAATCATTTAAAGACTGGATTATGACTTTGCAGAATCAGATTGAAAAATAATCTATTGGTAATTTAGGATGTGAGATGAAAGTAACTGTATTTGGTATTGGCTACGTTGGCTTAGTCCAGGCAACTGTGTTTGCTGAGGTAGGGCACGACGTACTTTGTGTTGATGTTGATGCAAAAAAAGTTGAAAACCTAAAAAATGGGCAGATCCCTATTTTTGAGCCGGGGTTGGAACCTCTGGTTAAGAAAAACTATGCACAAGGGCGTCTGAATTTTACGACAGATGCCAAAGCTGGTGTAGCACATGGCAAATTACAGTTTATCGCTGTCGGAACACCTCCTGATGAAGATGGCTCAGCAGATCTACAATATGTCACTGCCGTAGCCCGTACCATCGCAGAAAATATGGATAGTCATAAAGTGGTGGTTGATAAATCAACTGTCCCTGTAGGTACCGCGGATAAAGTCAAAGCTGTGATGCAGACAGTTTTGGCTGAACGTGGGGTGAGTATTCCATATCATGTCGTATCCAATCCTGAGTTTTTGAAAGAGGGAGCTGCAGTTGCTGATTGCATGCGTCCTGAGCGTATTATCATTGGTTGTGATGACGATGGTGTGGTTGAAGTTATGAGAGAACTGTATGAGCCGTTCAATCGTAACCATGACCGCATGATAGTTATGGATATTCGCAGTGCAGAGCTGACAAAATATGCAGCTAATTGCATGCTAGCTACCAAAATTAGCTTTATGAATGAAATTGCTAATCTGGCAGAAATGCTGGGCGCTGATATTGAACATGTACGTCAGGGGATTGGTTCTGATTCACGTATTGGATATCATTTTATTTATCCCGGTTGTGGATACGGTGGTTCATGTTTTCCAAAAGATGTTCAGGCCCTAATTCGTACTTCGGAGCAAATTGGCTATACACCAAAGATTTTACAGGCAGTTGAGTTGGTTAACGAAAAACAAAAAAGAAAACTACCTTCTTTCGTTAAACATCATTTTGGGACCGATTTATCTGGTAAAACATTTGCCATATGGGGACTATCATTTAAACCTAATACCGATGATATGCGAGAAGCATCAAGCCGGGTATTGATGGAAGCCTTATGGGAAAGTGGTGCTAAAATACAGGCTTATGATCCGGAAGCAATGCAGGAAACTCAGCGTATTTATGGGCAGCGTGATGATCTTGCTTTGATGGGAACAAAAGAAGCGGCCTTAAAAGGTGCTGATGCTCTTATTATTTGCACAGAGTGGCAAAACTTTAGAGCACCTGATTTTGATCTTATAAAAGACTCGCTTAATACTCCGGTTATTTTTGATGGGCGTAATCTTTATGATCCGGAACGCTTGCAAGCCAGAGGGTTTACATATTATGGCATTGGCCGTGGTGACTCTATCAATCCAGTTATTTGAGTTGTGATATGAAATTTTTAGTAACAGGTTCCGCTGGTTTTATTGGTTTTCATGTAAGCCAGCGGTTATTGAATATGGGATATGAAGTTGTCGGCATTGATAACATCAATGATTATTATGATGTTAATTTGAAGCAGGCAAGATTAAATTTATTACTCCCTCATCCCGGTTTTAAATTTGAAAAGCTAGATTTGGCTGATAGAGCCGGGATCGCTGAATTGTTTACTAAGCACCAATTTCAGAGAGTTATCCATTTAGGGGCTCAACCGGGTGTTCGTTATTCAATACAGAACCCAATGGCATATATTGATGCCAATATTGTTGGTCATATGAATATTCTTGAAGGGTGTCGTCACAACAATGTTGAGCATTTATTATATGCATCTTCAAGCTCAGTATATGGGTTAAATAAAAAACAACCATTTTCTACTGATGATTCGGTTGATCACCCAGTCTCTTTATACGCAGCGACCAAAAAAGCTGATGAATTAATGTCTCACAGTTATTCACATCTTTATAAATTACCAACCACAGGTTTACGATTCTTTACGGTATATGGTCCGTGGGGACGTCCTGATATGGCTTTATTTAAGTTTACTAAAGCGATGTTAGAGGGGCAGCCTATTGATGTTTATAATCATGGAGATATGGTAAGGGATTTCACATATATTGATGATATCGTCGAGTCTATAATCAGATTACAGGCTATTATTCCCGAACCTAATAAAGATTGGTCAGTTGAAACTGGTCAAGTCTCTGCTAGCTCAGCGCCATATCGTATTTATAATATTGGCAATGGCCAGCCAACAAAATTGGGTGATTTTATTGAATCTATTGAAGCTTCATTAGGGATAAAAGCAGCGAAAAACTTTATGGAAATTCAGGACGGCGATGTTCTGTCTACTTGTGCGGATTCCAGTGCGCTGTACGAGAAAATTGGTTTTTCTCCTAATACACCAGTAAGAGAGGGTGTGAAACAATTTGTTGATTGGTATCTGGATTTTTATCAGATGTCTTAACATCAGTCTAATAATAAGAAAAGGAGCTATTAGCTCCTTTTTTAATTCTATGTTAATAAAAAACTAAGTTAATGTTAAATTGTTTTTTTCACACCGAGAATGCAAAAGAGCATATAATCGGTTGTGTTCGTACATCAGCCCATAATTAATTTAGTTAAGTTTATTAACCATAAAACAAAAATACCCTTCATAGGGTATTTTTGTTATTAGACGACAAAGTAACTGATTAGATCAGAAAATCTTCCAGATTCTTGCCTTCTTCTTCAATTGCTTTTTTGATTACAGCTGGGGTACGGCCTTGGCCAGTCCAGGTTTTAGTTTCGCCTTCGTCAATATATGAATATTTAGCTGGGCGAGTAGCGCGCTTAGATTTACCAGAAGCTTTACCACTTAAAGCGTCTACTAAATCGCTTAATTCAATACCGTCTTTTTCCAGCATTTCACGGTATTCTTGAAGTTTACGTGTGCGCTCTTCTATTTGAGCACGAGCCTGGCTTTCTTCATCACGACGTTCTTCAACAACAATCGTCAGTTTTTCCAGCATTTCTTCTAAAGTAGCAAGTTCACATTCTCTTGCTTGCGCGCGCAAAGTACGGATGTTATTTAGGGATTTTAAATTTTCGCTCATTGTCCTGGTCTCAAATTATAATGATGATGGCTGATGTATGGATAATAATAGAATGCTATTTTATTTTCTGCAATAGTGAATTTACTTTCTAAGGCTAAAAGATCCATTTTTAAAATGCAATTTTTTTGATAATCGATATATTGTGTTTTAATTCTACTATTGGATTTATCATTTCTCGATAACGGTTAGACGTAGATTACTCAAAGCTGCTCAAGGATTAACTTAGACATATAAAACTAATTTATAGTCAATCTGTAAGATATGCTAACTATTCATCTGAAAATAAATTGGTTTTCAAGTGTGAGATGAAATTTTTTTTATGGGTAATCCACTGGTTATGATTATAGCGATGTAGATCGAGTAAAAGTAAACCGTTTTGATTATTAATATGCAAATTGTGGAATATAAAATCGATATTTACTTCTGATATTAATTTTGTTCATTTGTCATGCAGCAAGTGCTTATCGTGCTGATTTTATATGCACAACTGTGATGACTATCATAAAAATATGTCTTTTACTTTCATTTCGTTTTTCTCTCATATCCCATTTGGTCAATAACAAAGGATAACCTTGAGTTAAGTTTGTGGTAAACTTGCGGGGATATATTGCTTGATTAAATTTGACAAGAGGACGGACGGGCCAATGGCTCAGCTTTATTTTTATTATTCTGCTATGAATGCAGGAAAATCAACTTCATTATTACAGTCTTCCTATAACTATAACGAAAGAGGAATGAGGACGTTGATTTTTACAGCAGAAATAGATACACGATTTGGAAAAGGGAAGGTAAGTTCCCGTATTGGGCTATCTGCGGATGCCTTACTGTTTTCACCAGACATTAATATTGCTGAGCTTATCAGACGTGAAAATGATGCAGAAAAGATTCATTGTATTTTGATTGATGAGTGTCAGTTTTTAACAAAAGAACATGTTGAGCAGCTTTGTGAAATTGTTGATTACGATGATATTCCTGTTCTCTGTTATGGGTTAAGGACAGATTTTCAGGGCGAATTATTTAAAGGCAGCCAATATCTTCTTGCCTGGGCGGATAAATTAGTTGAACTGAAAACAATCTGCCATTGTGGAAGAAAAGCAAGCCGTGTACTGCGTTTTGGCAGCGATGGGAATGTTGTTTATGATGGGGCACAGGTTGATATTGGTGGTAATGAAAAATATGTCTCAGTGTGCCGTAGGCACTATTATGACGTCATTCATGAAGCTAAAGCCAAAAAAGCTGAACAGATATAGTCCGTTTGTATGAGTAATACGATTAAATTAGAAAAATGAATTAATAAAAAGGCATCAGATATATACTGATGCCTTTTAGATTACATTAGTTTATTATTTCTTATTATTTTTCAATTTTAGCGCCTTCCTGTGATATGGGCGATTCTATAAACTTACGTCCATAGAAAGAATCCAGCAACAATTGTTTTAATTCAGCGATTAGCGGGTAACGAGGGTTTGCACCGGTACATTGATCATCAAAGGAATCTTCTGCGAGTTTATCAATTTTTGCCAGAAAATCACTTTCCTGAACTCCGGCCGCACGGATTGAGTCTGGAATATTAAGTTGAGATTTTAATTCTTCTAACCATGCCAGCAGTTTTTCAATTTTAGTAGCGGTGCGGTCACCCGTTTTACTTAATCCTAAATGTTCTGCAATTTCAGCGTAACGGCGTCTTGCCTGAGGACGGTCATATTGACTGAATGCAGTTTGTTTAGTTGGATTATCATTGGCGTTATAACGTATTACATTACAGATAAGCAGAGCGTTTGCTAATCCGTGTGGAATATGGAATTCAGAACCAAGTTTGTGAGCCATAGAATGACAGACACCTAAAAAGGCATTGGCAAAAGCGATCCCGGCGATAGTTGCGGCATTATGGACACGTTCACGGGCTACTGGGTTTTGGGACCCCTGCTGGTAGCTGGCAGGAAGAAAATCTTTCAGCAGTTTTAGCGCCTGTAAAGCCTGCCCATCAGAGTATTCATTGGCTAAAACAGACACATAAGCCTCCAGCGCATGGGTAACGGCATCTAAGCCACCAAAAGCACATAATGATTTGGGCATATCCATGACAAGGTTTGCATCGACGATAGCCATATCTGGTGTTAGTGCATAATCCGCCAATGGATATTTCTGACCGGTGATATCATCAGTCACAACAGCAAAAGGTGTGACTTCTGATCCAGTACCCGAGGTGGTTGTAATAGCGACCATTTTTGCTTTTATACCCATTTTCGGGAATTTATAGATACGTTTCCGAATATCCATAAAGCGTAATGCCAATTCTTCAAAATGAGTTTCAGGATGCTCATACATTACCCACATAATTTTGGCTGCATCCATCGGTGAGCCACCACCGAGAGCAATAATGATATCTGGTTTGAACAAACGCATTTGCTCAGCACCTTTTCGGACAATACTTAAAGTAGGGTCAGCTTCAACTTCAAAAAATACTTCTGTTTCTACATGATGAGATTTTAAGACCCTGATGACTTGATCGGCATAACCATTATTAAATAAGAAAGAATCTGTCACGATAAAGGCTCGTTTGGCACCATCCGTTGCGACTTCTTCCAGAGCAACCGGTAATGAGCCACGACGGAAATAGATAGATTTAGGGATCTTATGCCACAGCATATTTTCAGCTCTTTTTGCGACAGTCTTGGTATTAATCAAATGTTTTGGCCCGACGTTCTCTGAAATGGAGTTTCCGCCCCAAGAACCGCATCCGAGCGTCAGGGAAGGAGAGAGTTTAAAATTGTAAAGGTCGCCAATACCACCCTGAGATGCAGGAGTATTAATTAAGATACGGGCCGTTTTCATTTTATCGCCGAAATATTTAATACGGGCAGCTTGATTGTCTTGGTCGATATAAAGTGAAGAGGTGTGACCAATTCCCCCCATTTCAACTAATTTTTCTGCCTTTCCGACGGCATCTCCAAAATCTTTTCCCCGATACATAGCTAATAAAGGTGATAGTTTTTCATGGGCGAATGGTTCTTTTTCATCCACGATTGTCACTTCACCAATAAGAATTTTTGTATTTTCGGGAACGCTGATACCCGCCATTTCTGCTATTTTGATGGCCGGCTGACCGACAATTGCGGCATTCAGGCTGCCATTTTTCAAAATAATATTTTGAACTGCTTTCAGTTCTTTTCCTTGTAGGATATAACCTCCATGACTGGAAAAGCGCTCACGGACTTGTTTATAAACGCTGTCAACCACAATAACAGATTGTTCAGAAGCACATATCACACCGTTATCGAAAGTTTTGGACATTAAAATCGACGCAACAGCCCGTTTGATGTCTGCTGATTCATCAATCACAACAGGGGTATTACCTGCCCCAACTCCGATAGCGGGTTTACCTGAACTGTAGGCGGCTTTTACCATTCCGGGACCGCCAGTTGCCAGAATGAGATTAATATCAGGGTGATGCATCAACGCATTTGAGAGCTCAACAGACGGTTCGTCTATCCAGCCGATAATGTCTTTTGGTGCACCAGCAGCGACAGCCGCTTGTAAAACGATTTCTGCTGCTTTATTTGTGGCATTTTTAGCTCGTGGGTGTGGAGAAAAAATAATACCGTTACGAGTTTTCAGGCTGATAAGTGCCTTGAAAATGGCGGTTGAGGTTGGGTTGGTTGTCGGAACAATACCACAAATAATACCGACAGGCTCCGCTATAGTGATCGTACCAAAAGTATCATCCTCAGATAAAATTCCACAGGTTTTATCATCTTTATAGGCGTTATAAATGTATTCAGAAGCAAAATGGTTCTTGATTACTTTATCTTCTACAACCCCCATTCCCGATTCAGAGACAGCTAATTTCGCCAGCGGGATACGGGCATCAGCAGCAGCAAAAGCAGCTGCACGAAATATTTGGTCAACCTGTTCCTGTGAAAAGCTGGCGAATTCTCGTTGAGCTTTTTTCACGCGAGCAACTAATTCGTTCAGTTCAGCAACCTGAGTGACAGCCATAAAGATTACTCCTAATGAAAGTTAAATTTTTTCAGGGAATTGGCTGTTCGATTATTGTGACTGAAAGTCATGTCGTGAAATTCGTCACTAACATACTTGCATAAATACTGCCAATTACCTTAAAAAACTTTATTAATTCATATTGTTAAAAATGGTTTATGTGTTTTTTCTGAGAATGGCTTTTGGACACAGCTTATCATCGGAGGATTTTTGAATAGTGATTTAGATCATGAAAACAGCAAGCTGACACCATTCAGCTGTTAGTTTTTTGATAATGATTATCAAAAAAGTATTAGAGAATATTTTAAATATTTATTTAATTTTTACGAAATTATTTGTTAAGTAAATTTTGGTAATATATTTTATGATAAAATAAGTGAAAAATAATTAACAGATATCCAATAAAGAGTATGATTAGTTAATAAAAGCTTTTCTATTTTTCACTAAAAATCTTTCCATTATTTATTTAACTGCTTGTTTTTTCGAGTTGAGTAATACTGTTTTTGACACATTCATTCATGACATAACCGTCTATTACTGGATGTTGTTGCAATATTTTGTGATGAAGACGGTCTTTTAATCTGTGATGATTGCATTTTGTTAAAATAATGTTTATTTTCTTTTTTTGTTTGAATCTTAGTGTGATCCGATAGATAAAATCAAATGAGAAAAATTATTTTTATCAAAGTGTTATTGATTTCTCTGTTTACATCTTATATCTAAGAACAAACAACTACTTTAATGATTTAATAAACATATTATAAAAAATAGTATAACAAACCTAGTGTGGGTTGAATCTTAAACACATAAATTATCTTTATTTAATAAAATGGGTTATCGGGATTGTTAGATTAAAAAACGATTAATTTGCTGTTTATCACTTGGAGAGAATAATGAGAAAAATACCATCAAAGTTGAGTCAGTTGATTTCTTCTATCGTTTTATTATCGTTTCCCATAGCACAAGGGATGGCGGCGAAAGTTCCCGCTGGGGTAGTGTTGGCAGAAAAGCAGGAAGTTACCATTAATAATGGTGTTGAGGTTGTATCATTAGACCCTCATGTCGTTGAAGGTGGTCCAGAAACCAATGTTATTCGTAATTTATTTGAAGGGTTGGTGACTACTGATCTGAATGGCGAAACTGTGCCGGGAGTAGCCGAAAAATGGGAAAATAAAGGCTATCAGGTATGGACTTTTTATCTACGTAAAGATGCTAAATGGAGTGATGGCAAACCAGTCACGGCACAGGATTTTGTCTATAGCTGGCGCCGTCTTTCTGATCCAAAAGTAGGCTCCCCTTATGCCAGCTATTTGCAATATACCTATATGTTGAACGCAGATGATATCTTACAAGGAACGAAATCGCCTGAACAGTTAGGCGTAAAGGCGCTGGATGAGCAGCGTTTTCAGGTAACACTAAGTCGCCCTGTTCCTTATCTTATTAACATGTTAAGCCATACTCCGCTGAAACCTGTGCGGCAGGATGTTGTAGAAAAATTTGGCATTAAATGGACTTCCCCAGAAAATTTTATTGGCAACGGATCTTATATATTAAAAGAGTGGGTTATTAATGAGCGAATGGTTTTAACACGCAACCCGCATTACTGGAATAATAAAGAATCCATTATAGAAAAAGGCATTTTACTGCCTATTGTTTCGGGTGTCAGTGATGTAAACCGTTATCGCAGTGGGGAAGTGGATATCACTAATGATGCTATCCCGCCAGAACTCTACCAGAAAATGAAACAAGATATTCCCGATCAACTCAGAACAGTACCTTATCTATGTACATTTTATTACGAAATTAATCATAAAAATCCGTTATTTAAAGATAAACGAGTGCGTGAAGCCATTAAGCTGAGCCTTGACAGAGATATTATTACTGAAAAGATTATGGGGCAGGGGCAAATTCCGGCATACGGCTTCACTCCTACTTATATTGGTGGTGGCCTTACTGTTAATCCAGAGTGGGCAAGTTGGACACAGGAACAACGTAATCAACGAGCAAGAGAATTATTAAAAGAAGCAGGTTTTGATGCCAGTAATCCACTCAAATTCAGCCTGCTCTATAACACTTCAGAACAAAACAAACAGCAGGCTATTGCAGCTGCATCCATGTGGCAGAAGAATATTGGTGCAAAAGTCACGTTACAAAATCAGGAATGGAAAACTTCATTGCAAAATCGTCATCAGGGAAATTATGACGTAGTAAGAGCAACATGGTGCGGCGATTATAATGAACCTTCATCCTTCCTGAATTATTACTTATCAGATAGCAGTAATAATACGTCATTCTATAACAGTGAAGCCTTTGATAACTATCTCAATCAGGCTCTGACAGCCAAAGATGAGAAAACACGTAAAGAATTTTATCAAAAGGCGGAAGCTCAGCTTGATGCTGATTCAGGAACAATTCCTGTGTATTACCGGGTTTCTACACGCCTGATTCGTCCGACTGTCGGTGGTATGACAGGAAAGGATCCTCTCGATTATGTTGATCTTAAGAATTTATATATTAAGAAATTAGATAACTAATTGTTATTACAAATATTCTATTGCTGTAAATAAAACGATTCCTTTTGGGATGCAGAAAATAATTAGCCCTGAAAATGGGATGGCTTTTACGAAAGCCAGATGAATCAATAGGAGTAATAAGAAGATGGTAAACATAACAAGAAAGAAAATTGCTGCTGGCGTTGCAGTGGCATTGGGCATGATGATCGGAGCACAGGCATTTGCGGCAGAGGTTCCTGCGGGTGTACAGCTGGCAGAAAAACAAACGCTGGTACGAAACAATGGCTCTGAACCACAATCACTGGATCCCCATAAAATAGAAGGCGTGCCGGAATCAAATATTGCCCGTGATTTGTTTGAAACACTGGTGATTAATGATCCTGATGGCAACATTATTCCCGGTGTTGCGGAAAGCTGGGAACACAGCCCGGATTTTAAAACTTGGACATTCCATTTCCGTAAAGATGCAAAATGGTCAAATGGTGATCCTGTCACTGCACAGGATTTTGTTTATAGCTGGCAGCGCGTGGTTGATCCAAACACCGCATCCCCTTATGCCAGTTATATGCAGTATGCCCACATTCTGAATGTTGATGAAATTATCCGTGGTAAGAAAAAACCGGAAACTTTGGGTGTGAAAGCGTTAGATGATCATACATTCCAATTAACCCTCAGTGAGCCTGTGCCTTATTTAGTCCGATTAATGGTTCACACATCGACTTCGCCTGTCCATCGTGCGACGGTTGAAAAATATGGAGAGAGATGGACACAACCACAGAATTTTGTTGGTAACGGTGCGTATAAAGTGAAAAGCTGGGTGATTAATGAGCGCCTTGTTTTCGAACGTAACCCGATGTATTGGGATAATAAAAACACCGTTATTGATCAAACCACTGTTTTACCTATCTCCTCTGAAGTCACTGATGTTAATCGTTATCGCGCTGGCGAAATCGAGATGAGCTATGACAACTTACCTGTTGAATTATTTCAAAAATTGAAAAAAGAGATCCCTGAACAGTTACGTGTTAATCCGAAATTGTGTACGTATTACTACGAAATTAATAATGAAAGACCACCATTTAATGATGTCCGGGTACGCACCGCATTGAAATTGGGTATGGATAGTGAGCTGTTGACTCATAAGGTGAAAAATCAGGGAGATGTAACGGCTTATGGTTATACACCACCTTATATTGCCGATTTTAAAGATGTAAAACCGGATTGGTATGCTAAATTAACTCAGCAACAGCGTAATGAAGAAGCGAAAAAACTTCTGACAGAAGCCGGATTTACCAAAGATAATCCATTAAAAGTTAAGTTACTGTATAACACTTCCGATCTGCACAAAAAATTAGCCATTGCTGCTGCCTCCATCTGGAAAAAAAATATCGGGGTTGAAGTTTCTCTCGTAAATCAGGAATGGAAAACCTTCCTTGACTCCCGTCATCAAGCCAATTATGACATCGCCCGTGCTGGCTGGTGTGCTGATTATAACGAAGCTTCTACCTTCCTGAATCCTATGTTATCCGATAGTAGCAACAATACTTCTCACTATAAGAGCAAAGAATTTGATGCGCTAATGAAGCAGTCATTGCAAGCTAAGACGGATGAAGAACGAGCAGAAATTTATGCTAAGGCCAATGCGCAATTAGATAAAGATTCGGCAATTGTACCTATTTATTACTATACGAACTCGCGTTTATTAAAACCTTACGTAGGTGGTTACACCGGCAAAGATCCGCTGGACAACTTCCATACCAAGGATATGTACATTATCAAACATTAGGAATCAGCAGGTGGTTTAAGTAATAAACCACCTGTGTATCAGATAATTAATGACCATGGTTTGGTCAGACAATAGGAACGGGCAATGCTGAAATTTATTTTACGCCGTTGTTTAGAGGCGATCCCGACACTTTTCATTCTTATTACCATTTCGTTTTTCATGATGCGTCTTGCGCCGGGCAGCCCATTTACCGGGGAAAGAAAACTCCCGCCTGAAGTTATGGCGAATATCGAAGCGAAATATCACCTGAATGACCCTATCTATAAACAATATTTCAACTATTTGGTTCAACTTTCGAAAGGGGATTTTGGCCCTTCATTCAAATATAAGGACTACAGTGTAAATGATTTGGTGGCAGAGGCGTTGCCCGTTTCTGCTAAATTAGGGGCTGCTGCCTTTATTATGGCAGTGATATTTGGTGTTAGTGCGGGAGTCATTGCGGCACTGAATCAAAATACAAAATGGGATTACACGGTAATGGGGTTTGCCATGACAGGGGTTGTTATCCCCAGTTTTGTCGTTGCTCCCTTATTGGTTCTGATATTTGCAATTACACTAAAATGGTTGCCGGGAGGTGGCTGGAATGGCGGGGCGCCTAAATATATGCTCTTGCCAATGGTTGCGTTATCCCTTTCTTATATTGCCAGTATTTCCCGTATCACTCGCGGCTCCATGATTGAAGTTCTGCATTCCAACTTTATCCGAACAGCAAGAGCCAAAGGGCTGCCACTACGGAAGATTATTTTCCGTCATGCACTGAAACCAGCCTTACTTCCTGTCATTTCCTATATGGGACCCGCCTTTGTCGGCATTATTACTGGCTCGATGGTTATTGAAACTATCTTCGGTTTGCCCGGTCTGGGGCAATTGTTTGTTAATGGCGCTTTAAACCGTGATTACTCACTGGTGCTCAGCCTGACGATTCTGGTGGGTGGGCTGACCATTATGTTCAACGCTATCGTTGATGTGTTGTATGCCGTCATCGATCCGAAAATCCGTTACTAAGGCTGGAGCACGCAATGTTACTGAATAAGAAAAATAGCGAAGCTCTGGAAAATTTTTCTGAGCAGCTGGAAATTGAAGGCCGCAGTTTGTGGCAGGATGCACGTCGTCGTTTTATTCATAATAAAGCAGCAATTACAAGTTTGTGTATATTGTTTGTCATCACATTGTTTGTCATTTTAGCGCCTATGTTGTCTCAGTATACTTACGATGATACTGACTGGAACATGATGACCATGCCCCCTGATTTTGAATCACACCACTATTTTGGTACAGATTCATCAGGCCGTGATTTGTTAGTCCGTGTTGCTATTGGTGGGCGTATTTCACTTATGGTTGGGATAGCAGCGGCTTTGATTGCCGTGATATTCGGCACATTATATGGTGCTATGTCAGGCTATCTTGGTGGCAAAGTCGATATGGTCATGATGCGTCTGCTGGAAATTCTGAACTCCTTCCCGTTTATGTTCTTCGTCATCCTGTTAGTGACTTTCTTTGGACAAAACATTCTGCTGATTTTTGTTGCGATAGGCATGGTGTCATGGCTGGACATGGCGCGTATTGTCCGGGGGCAGACATTGAGCCTCAAACGCAAGGAATTCATTGAAGCCGCACTGGTGTGTGGTGTATCCAGCCGTAATATAGTTCTGCGTCATATTGTGCCGAATGTGTTGGGTGTTGTGGTGGTTTATGCTTCATTATTAGTACCAAGCATGATCCTGTTTGAATCTTTCCTGAGCTTTCTTGGTTTGGGAACGCAAGAGCCGCTCAGTAGTTGGGGGGCATTATTAAGCGATGGCGCCAATTCAATGGAAGTGGCTCCGTGGTTACTCCTGTTTCCTGCGGGCTTTCTGGTGTTAACCCTGTTCTGTTTTAACTTTATTGGTGACGGCCTGCGAGATGCCCTCGACCCTAAAGACCGTTAAGGAGAGCCTATGAATAGCGTAGAAACGATAAAACATGCTAAAAGCGCTGAATCACTATTAACGGTGAAAGATTTAAATGTGGTATTCAGTACGCCTGATGGCAACGTAACAGCAGTAAATAAACTAAATTTTGACTTACAGGCCGGAGAAACTCTGGGTATTGTTGGTGAATCTGGTTCAGGTAAATCTCAGACAGCCTTTGCCTTGATGGGGTTACTGGCCAGTAATGGTACTGTCAGTGGTTCTGCTGTTTTTAACGGACGTGAGATTCTTAACCTGCAAGAAAAAGCGCTGAATAAAATGCGTGCGGAAGAAATCTCAATGATCTTCCAAGACCCGATGACATCTCTTAACCCTTATATGCGCGTAGGTGAGCAACTTATCGAAGTGCTGATGCTACATAAAAATATGAGCAAAAGTGAGGCCTTCGAAGAATCTGTTCGAATGCTGGATGCTGTTAAGATGCCTGAAGCACGTAAGCGGATGAAAATGTTCCCGCATGAATTTTCTGGCGGCATGCGCCAGCGTGTCATGATAGCAATGGCATTATTGTGCCAGCCTAAACTACTGATTGCAGATGAGCCGACGACTGCACTGGACGTCACTGTTCAGGCACAGATCATGACATTGCTGAACGAACTAAAAAAAGAACTGAATACAGCCATTATTATGATTACTCATGATCTGGGTGTTGTTGCTGGTATTTGTGACAAGGTGTTGGTTATGTATGCAGGCAGGACGATGGAATATGGTACTGCCCGTGACATATTTTACCATCCGACACATCCTTATTCGATTGGTTTGCTTAATGCTGTTCCCCGGCTGGATGGCGATGAAGAGTCCTTGGCTACAATTCAGGGTAATCCACCAAACTTACTGCGCTTACCAAAAGGTTGCCCATTTCAGCCTCGTTGCCAGTTTGCGACTGAACATTGTGTGAGTGAAGAACCCCCGCTGGAACTATTTAACCCTGGACGCTTGCGTGCCTGCTTCAGACGTCAGGAGGAATTAGTATGAATACAGTTACTGAAAAAAAAGTCCTTCTGGAAGTAGATGATCTGAAAGTTTACTTCGATATCAAAGATGGTAAGCAGTGGTTTTGGCAGCCTTCTAAAGAGCTGAAAGCCGTAGATGGAGTTACCCTGCGATTATACGAAGGGGAAACACTGGGCGTAGTGGGGGAATCCGGTTGTGGTAAATCAACACTTGCTAGAGCAATTATTGGGTTAGTCAAAGCTTCTGGCGGTTCAGTGACCTGGCTTGGTCAGAATCTGTTTGATCTTAATGACAAACAGTGGCGGGATATTCGCAATGATATCCAGATGATTTTTCAGGATCCTTTGGCTTCTCTTAATCCGCGTATGACTATCGGTGACATCATCGCTGAGCCACTGAAAACCTATTATCCCAAAATGAAAGATGTGGAGATAAAAGAAAAAGTCAAAAAAATGATGATGAAGGTAGGGTTATTACCTAACCTGATTAACCGTTACCCTCATGAATTTTCAGGTGGTCAGTGCCAGCGTATCGGAATTGCCCGAGCTCTGATATTGGAACCTAAACTGATTATTTGTGACGAACCTGTTTCTGCACTGGATGTTTCTATTCAGGCTCAGGTTGTAAACTTGTTGCAGGATTTGCAACGGGAAATGGGGCTTTCCCTGATTTTTATCGCTCACGATCTTTCGATAGTGAAGCATATTTCAGATCGCGTATTGGTTATGTATTTGGGGAACGCAGTCGAACTAGGGACTTACGACGAGGTTTATCACAATCCTTTGCACCCATATACCCGCGCATTGATGTCAGCAGTACCGATTCCTGACCCTGATAAAGAGCGCTATAAACAGATTGAGTTACTAGAAGGGGAACTGCCTTCACCAATCAATCCACCATCCGGATGTGTGTTCCGTACCCGATGCCCAATGGCTGACGCGGAATGTGCCAAAACCCGGCCATTGCTAGAAGGTAGCTTTAAACATGCCGTTTCTTGTTTGAAGGTAGATCCGCTGTAGAACTCAATATCTCAAAAAATAGATAAATAATACCGCTCGCGCACTTATGCGAGCGGTTTTTTGTATATAGAAAACCCCCTGCTAGGCAGGGGGTTCCGTAGAGCTTTCAGCGATGAGGCAGCTATAAAAACCCCTTTTGATTTGTTAAAACACCTTGCG
>NZ_CAWNQF010000143.1:0-2179 GCF_963876465.1 Xenorhabdus sp. KK7.4 | reverse complement strand
CACACGTTACATGAAACAGTCACACGTAACCATTGTTGTCGGTATATGTGGCAACTGCTCAGTAATGTGAAAAAATTCTTGAAAAAATCTGCAAATAGACTCTTTCAGAGAAAGTAAATCGAGTGTCCCACTATTATGAAAAGTTATTTAGACATCCATGTCTATAGAACATATGCAGTGATCGCTACCTTGTCATTATTTCGGTTGTTCAGGCCATTTAATATCAGGCGCAAGGGAATAATCAATTCGATTGAGCAACACCCTGTATTTACGCCATTCTATGAGCGCCATTCTCTCCTCATCTGTAGCGAGATCTAAATCAACAGCATCCTGTAGTGGTGCTATTGTATTTGCAGCCTGCAACATTAGATGCTGTTTCTTTCGTTCAGCCGAACGTTGTAGTTCTTTTTGAGACAGTGGAGGAATATCGCTCCAGATGGGTAAACCATCAGTGCCAGCAATTCGAATTTTACCTTTTGGGGCTATATTTCCAGCGAATTCTAACCAAATACAATCATCTACTTCTATAACATCTTTAGGAAAACTTCCTGCATTAATATAATCTTGTTTCAATTTATCAGGATAAAAAGCGTTTTCTGTTGGGCTATAGTAATACATAATTAATATCCTATTACTATACAAGCTGTCGGCAATTTATTGTCAACAGTTACTTTTAGATTTACGTTATCTAATAGTTCTGCTGAGCCTGAATAAGTATCTGCGTTATGGTTTAATGCTTGGCTGGAGTAGCCTAAAGCCCATAATCCTTTATTGGGGAATTTAATCGGTAGAGGAAAAATATATGTCCCATATCCTTCTCCTTGTTGACCAAAAATACCCCATTGAATAATTAACCCGGTATCACCGCATTTCCACCAACCATTTTCAGATAATAATGCTGTATTTTTAATTCGTGTTAATGCTTCCATTAATCCAATATTTTTTACAAACGCTGTTTTATCAGTAATATCGGCACCATTTTGGTCTTTAGACAACCGAGAGTTAGCATTATCATTTATTATCTTAACAGCCTTGGATGTTACCGCAGTTAACTCACTGTCGCTATCGGTCTCATTACTCAGTGTAACCAATCCCGGCTCTACCTGAGTGGCATAAGGGTGATTACGGCTTGCAGCGTGTTCTGCAATGGCTTCTTTGATTGCCTTTCTGACATCGTCCATTGTTGGAACGTCAACGGAGCTATTACTGTTTTTAGTGCTCATATTCATTCCCTCATCTAATCAACAATACACATTGCTAAATAACATGAAGGCGGTGGGAGACTTCTCCGCCGGTGAACATCAATAAATTGGTTCATCAATACGGGAAAGTACGGCTTGATTTACTTAGTAAATTAATAAACTGTCTGTTATGCTTCTGTGGGTGTAAGTGTAAAAATCACCTTTTCGAACGTGTATATATCGTATATACCCTCGTCTGTTGTGTATGTTCGCACTCCACTCATAATGATGCTTCCATCAGCCGTTCTGATACCATTCCAATAGTCTGCTATGACGTGCTTTCTTGAGGCAGGAGGGATAGGCGCTAGAATGGCGAAGAAACTTATTTGAGCTGGCCAAGCTTGAGCGTCAGCAGCAAATCTATACTGCCCTGATATCTGGTCATAGTGAACTCCTCCTGTGAGGAGATTGTTACTGATAAAAGAACCACTAAATGTGGCTAACTTATCAACACTGTCAGTTATTGTAAGAGTGTGATCTTTACTTATATAAATACCATCTACTGAACCCATAATATTCCCCTCTCATCATTAGTTAATAATGCGTTTTATTAAATAACCCATGCTAAAAAATGAATACTTAAAGCATCGTAATAGAACGTGCTAATTATTAAATAACAATAAATGATATCCGGCATCACGGCCTGAATGGTGTACGTTTTTTGCCTGAAGACAATGTCCATCGCGGGCTGGATGTCCGCCCGATAACGTATCCAGAACCGGACAAGGCTCTCAGACAGTACCGCTTTAGAAGCCACTAACTCGCGACCGCTGATAAATTTGACCTCAGCCCAGACGGTCGCCACGGTATAGCGCTCTTTGATGACGCTACCGGCGGGGGTCTGGTTAGCCCGGATAGCCTGAATCTCTATCCGATGGCGAAGTCGGCCAATATCCATAGACACCTCACAGGCGGTAGCGTTTATAGGGTTGCAGCAG
>NZ_CAWNQF010000142.1:0-2207 GCF_963876465.1 Xenorhabdus sp. KK7.4 | reverse complement strand
TTTATTCAACTACCGAGGATTTTCAGGTAGTTCGAAATCCTGCGCGTTCGGGATGTCCAGAGGAATATCCTTGTTCTCCCTTTTAGGGACTTGAAGACCTGTTTAAGGTGCGTCCACTCAGGCTACCGTCTGGATGACGGTATTGTTGAAAGTCCATGCTCCCCGTTCTCAGACAATAGTTACTATCTGAATAATGGCTGGCATGGCATGCATTAGCACCAAACTTCAAATATACACCTCACTGAATCACGTACTCGATTAACAGATGAACTTTATAATACGCCACCCTATTTTAAGGCGTATTGATTCTGTTACAGGCTATTCAATTGAGATAAGAATCTGACCTCAGTAATATTAACTGGCTAGTTAGCAGTAGGATGAAATGACCTTTAACGAATAATAAAGTGAGGTGTTTATGTCTGATGTTAATAAGCTGGATGATAAACAATGTCCGTTTGATCCTGAGCAATACAAAGTTACATATAAGACTACAGTTGAGCTAAGTAATGATGCCACCGCCCCAATAGGCTCTTTTGCATGGGCAATAATCCAATTGAATTTAGGAAATTTAGTGGGCCGTAAAAATTGGGAATCCTCTAAGCAATACTTACGACTTAATAAAGAATCAGGTTATATAGAGGAACACGATAAACCCTATCATTGGGAACTCTGGATCCCCAAAAAAGAAGATATGGCGGCTTGTGATTGGGAATTGACGAAATCATCAGAATGTTCAGAAGATAATATACTTGTTTTTGATCTGACCTTGGGTTATGAGCAGAAATACGGTATGCGATTTTGGGGATTTATAGGAAGTGAAGAGGATAGGTTTCCTTCCATCGGTACGATAAATATAAAATATGATAAGTACAATTTTGGCAAAATCACTGGTTTCTATTGGACTGATGACGGCATCTTTCATTTTGATACAATAGAACCCCACAATGAGCTTTTTGAGCAAGCGCTCCTTATCACAGTTGATGATATCACCTATAACCTTGGTAAAAGATCATCATATGGAAATGTAGGTTATGGAGAATATTATACAAATGGTTATTCAAACAACGCTGATGCCCAGAAGCTAAGCGCTATATTGAAGCAAACCGGTCAGCTTAAAACTTGTTGTATAAAATGGGCAAATTAAATCAACCACATAATTCTACACCCTGAATTCAAGGCTGCTTAATGCGGCCTTTTTTGTTTTTGGTCGCCAACTACCGAGAAAGTGTTGGGTGCGTTGCGGATTTACATGTTCCAGCCGACTGCAAACGCTCATATTGGCAGGACCACAATTTAACATCTGAAAACAGGCAGGCTAGACCTGCTACAAGTTACGCGCCATGCGTATCTATGCCCTAAATTCTTAGGGCATTCCTACTCACTACAACTCACAGGGGCGACCACAGACTCACCCCACGGACGCCCATTGTTCTGATGGGGTGGAAATATGCGTATGACTGAAAAAGATACGGAGTTCTGGGCGCATGTCTGGGACTGGTTAATTATCAATGCTCCTTTTCTGGGTGGTATGTTTCTGGCGGCATCGACCGCATTCGCCCGGGAGAAAAGGGATGGCTCAGGCTGGAAAGCCTCATTAGTCGAAGCCTTTATCTGTGCCGCAATCAGTGTCGGGATTATTAACGCGCTGGAGTATGCACAACTGCCGCTGAGTCTGGCGCAGTTCTTCGGTGTCCTGATTGGCTTTTTGGGTACTAAGAAGATTGGGTCAATTCTTGATGCGGTCTTTACCTTCTTCAAAAACAAGTTCGGGGTGCACAGATGAAAATCAGCGAAAACGGATTGAGCTTCATCAAGCAATATGAAGGCCTGAAACTGAAAGCCTACCCCGATCCGGCAACAGGTAATATTCCGTGGACGATTGGCTACGGTCACACAAAAGACGTCAAGCCAGGGCAAGTGATAACAGAACAGCAGGCCGACGCATTCCTGCATGATGATCTTCTGCCTATCTATATCACCCTTGAATCAGCCGTTAAGATATCACTGACTCAGGGTCAGTTTGATGCACTGTGCTCGTTCATCTTCAATTGTGGTGCGGGTAACTTTGCTCGTTCTACCTTGCTGAAGAAACTCAATGCCGGTGACTACCAGGGTGCAGCCGATGAATTTCAGAGATGGAATAAGGCAGCAGGTAAAGTGATGAACGGTCTGACTAAGCGCAGGGCATCTGAACGCCAGATGTTTTT
>NZ_CAWNQF010000141.1:0-2212 GCF_963876465.1 Xenorhabdus sp. KK7.4 | reverse complement strand
AAATGACTCTTTCCTATACTTTCTTTTGCTTTTTTTTATGTAATAATTCTTCTAGTAAATTATCGTAGTGCTGTTTTTTCTCCTCAAGATTTTTTATCAGAGCAGTAGCTTCACTTTCTGGTAGTTCTTCAAACAATTCCAATAGAATTTTTTGTCTAGGTGTTAATGTAACTTGTAGAGGATCTATTAAATCTGCATCGTTCGCACCAGCGTCCAGATAGCCTTCTGGCATGTGATAGTCCTTTTCTAGTCGTCTCGCCGCCTTTTCACCAAAAGATGCCTTACCGTTCATGAGCTGTGATAAATAACTCTTCTCTTTTTCAGGAAGAGTTTTGTCGGAAAACCAATTTCTTAGACGTTGTTGCCTGATATTTTTAATACTCATTTTCTTTCTAAAGCTCCATATATATGGGGATTGAACTGCTTTTGTAGCATCTAGATTGTGATTAGTAATCACTAAACAAGCAAATACTTGACAAATGTTTAGTGTTTATTAAACTCTTATGATTTCCAACGAAGAGGTATCTATGAAACTCAATGATTACATTTCTACTTTGAAACGTGGTGAAGCTAAACGCCTTGCCGAGAAACTTGGCGTATCCAGTTCCTACTTGTCTCAAATGGCGCATGGGCATGCTCCAGTTCCTCCTGCTAGATGTTTTGATATTGAAAAGGCCACTGATGGAAAAGTAACAAGGCAAGATCTTCGTCCCCATGATTGGCAAAAAATATGGCCTGAAATGAATATAACTGAGGTATTAGCCGAAATCTGATTTTTAATAATCAACATTAAATTGCGACAGGAGACGAAAATCGTGGAGCAAAGCATCAGTACGCTCAAAGCTGAAGTTGAGGCTTGGGCCATGGAGAGAGGTCAGGAGCATGTAGCCATTGAAGTCAGTCGTATGTATTTCCTGCTGTATCGCGGTGGTTCTCAATCCCGGTTACACCGGATTGAAGACGCATTAGGAAATGCGGACTGGAAAGCAATCAACAATAACCGCCAACAGATCTTCCGGTGGTTACGCAGTGATTCAACTGCGGCACAACGCAAGATCACGGAACTGTTGCCAGCGATAGAAGCAGCATTACCCGCAGAACGACGGGCAAGGATAACGAGTGATGACCGGTTAAATTATCTCGCCTCAATTGCAATTAGAGAATTTGCCGCTGCCATTAGTGAAACCCTGTTAGGAGGGCGTGACATGTCACACCGAATAGCAATAGCCATATCCGCGTTAAATGCCATTGAACCGCGTCTGACCAACGTGCATTAACGAGAGGCAAGACCAATGATGAAACCCATCGATAAGATCACTTATCGCAATGGCTTTCGCCGGAACGATAAGCCTGCCACTTTTGAGGAAGTGTCAGAAATTTATGAAAGCCGTAAGGAAGCGGCGCTGACTGACTGGGAGCAGCACCAAAAGCAGAAGGTCAAATCGCAGAGCCAAGACGAGTAAGGGCGTGATATGAGTTTGTTATTGTTAAAAAGTCGCCCACTGGTGGTTATTCCTGAGTTGGCTACGCGCCTGGGACTGAACGAGGCCATTATCTTGCAGCAGATCCAATACTGGCTGACGGAGACGTCATCCGGTGTTGAGGTTTATGGTTGCCGCTGGATTTATAACTCAGTTGAGAAATGGCAGGAGCAGTTTCCGTTTTTATCGGTATCCACCATCAAACGGGCGCTGGGGAATTTGAAGAAGCTGGGCGTGTTGAAGATTGAGCAGATTAATAAATCCAGCCACGATCGGACCAATTATTACGCCATCAATTATGAACATCCATTATTAGCCGATAAGGTCAAAATGACACTATCGAACGGCGCAAATGAAGACATTCGAGCGGGTCAGAATGACCTTATCGACAAGGGCAATTTGAAACACTCTAACGGGTCAGAATGCGCCGTTCTGAATGGGTCAAATTGGTCTGATCTTACAGAGACTACAACAGAGATTACTACAGAGAGTACAACAGAATCTTGTCAGGTTCTCGCCGAACCCGCCGACCCCGCCCGGCAAGTTCTGGTTTATTTCAATCAGGTTACTGATTCGAACTACCGCAATGGTAAAACCACGATGGGGTATATCCGTGCGCGGTTGGGAGAGGGGTATTCGGTGGAAGACCTGATGTTGATCACTGACTACCTGACCACCAAGTGGCGGGATGATGGCAAGATGCGGGATTACTTACGCCCGAAGACCCTGTT
>NZ_CAWNQF010000140.1:0-2311 GCF_963876465.1 Xenorhabdus sp. KK7.4 | reverse complement strand
CTGTTCAAACAGGTCATGGATCAGCGCCTGCGGCGGAAAATCGGCCTGCGTGGCGTTGAAATCCACCAGTAACTGCTGGCGCTCTGCTGCCGGCAGAATAGATAAACGGAGCACCGGTTGTTGCGCGTCCGTGGTCAGCGCCTCCGCCAGCGCACTGAGGGCCGTGTGCAGATAATGCACGATCCTGTCCGGATCAACCCCGTCCACGGTCTGCGCCACCAGGGTGAAACCGTCCCCGTGATCATCCACGGAGAGGGTGATGGGGTAGTTCGTCCGCTCTTCCGAAACCAACACACGCATACCGGCCCGGGCAGGATTGTCCCCCGCGTCTGACGGGCTGTGCCGGTAATTGAACAGGACGCTGAACAGGGGCAGCGGCGGCATAACCCCGCTGCACCGCTGGGCCAGCGCCAGTGGGGCCTGTTCGTGCGCCAGTAAGGCGGCCAGATCCTGCGCCGTCGCCTGCACGGTATCCCGCACACTGCGATTTTTCAGGGCTATCCGGATCGGCAGGGTATTGATAAACATGCCCATGACCTGATCGGCGCCGGTGCTGCCTTGCAATCGTCCCGACAACACGGTACCAAACACGACGTCATCACGGCCGCTGGTGTGGGCCAGTACCTGCGCACAGGCCACATGGAACAGCACGCCGGGACTGATACCCCATTGGCGCGCCTGCGCACGCAGGGTATGGGCCAGTGTCGTCTCCAGTGGCCAATGGGCTTCTGCTATGTCAGTGCCATCTTCCTGTACATTGAGCAAGCCGAACGGTGCAGTCGGTTCATCAATGTCCGCCAGTCGCTGACGGAAATACGCCTCATGCACCGAAGCCGGGACGCGCAGCGTCTGGGCAATAAAGTTACGGTACGGCAAGGGGGGCGGCAGAGCCTCCCCTTTATCCTGCAATATGCAGTGAATGTCATCCACGAGTAGCGCCAGCGTCATATGGTCGCAGACCAGATGGTGGACACTGAGCGCCAGCAGCCATTCCCCGCTGTCGGTATCATAAGCCGTACTGGCGGCGAATAACGGGGCCTGACTGATAGCCCGCCGATAAGGCAGGCTTGCCTGCAATTGTGCCGGGATATTGGCCGGGGAGGCGGGGATAAAGTCATGCACGGTCAGGCCAGCCTGCCGCCAGACCACCTGCACCGGCTGGCTCAGGCCCTGCCAGCAGACCGCCGTGCGCAGAATATCGTGGCGGTCAATCACCTGTTGCAGGGCGTTCAGAAAGTCATCCCGGTAAACGCGGGAGTCGAAGGCCAGTACACTGTTTAACAGGTAGGCATCCCGCTCCGTCTGCAACTGGTAATGGAACAGGATACCGGCCTGTAACGGCGACAGCGGGTAGATATCCTGCACATTGGCATGACCGCCGGTCACGGAAGCCGCAATGGTGTCAATCGCCGTCTGTGACAGCGTCACCAATGGCAGCATCTCGGGCGTGATGTGTGTACAACCGGCCGGAATACGGTTGGGCGGCACCCCATCATCCGGCGTCTCTTGCCGGACCGGTATCGCCTGCGCCATCTCCGCCAGTCTGGGGGTGGCGAAAACGGTGCGCACCGCCAGTGCGTACCCGCGGCGGCGCAGTTGTTCAATCAGGCTGACGGCCATCAGGGAATGGCCCCCCAGTTCAAAGAAATGGTCGTGACGACCGACCCGGTCCAGTTTCAGTAACTCCTGCCAGATTTCCGATAATGTGATTTCCACCTCGCCCACGGGTTCAGCATAGTCACGTGTTATCACGGCGGACTGATCCGGGGCCGGCAGGGCCTTGCGATCGAGTTTGCCGTTCGGGGTCAGCGGGAAAGCGTCTAATCTGACAAAGGCACTGGGGATCATAAACTCCGCCAGCCGGGTACGCAGCTGGTCACGCAAACTGGCGGTATCCAGCGCGACATCCGGCTGTGGCACTACGTAGGCGACCAGCCGTTTTTCACCGTCATTCGCCTCACGGGCCATCACCACGGCCGCCCTGACCCCCTCACAGGCCAGCAATTGTGCCTCAATTTCCCCCGGTTCAAGGCGGAAGCCGCGGATCTTGACCTGAAAATCCGCGCGGCCCTGATATTCGAGATTGCCCTCCGGCAACCAGCGGCCTAAATCACCGGTTTTATACAGTCTGGCATTCGGCTGGGAACTGAACGGATCAGCCACAAAGCGTTCAGCCGTCAGGTCAGGCCGATGCAGGTAACCCCGGGTGACCCCCGCACCTCCGATGTAAATTTCACCGGTGACACCCAGCGGGACCGGCTGCCCGGCCCGGTCAAGCAGATAGATTTGGGTATTGGCAATCGGGCGGCCG
>NZ_CAWNQF010000139.1:0-2343 GCF_963876465.1 Xenorhabdus sp. KK7.4 | reverse complement strand
CGTTGCGCCTGTAGCAGTTTTTTAGCCTTATTCTGGTCGGCAAATTCGTTTAATAAATGACGGATAATCACGGGCAGTTCCCGACTGATTTTCTCCGATAATTCCGGGTCTTTTTCTGATTCTTTGACCGGAATATTAAACGGGAATATCACCCGCCGCCGTGCAATCCCACCATTACGTTCGGTAAAGCTCATCGGTTCGTTATTGGTAGCTAATACCACAGCTTTAATAATGGTGGAGAACTGTTTTTCATATTTTCCGTCAACTTCAATCAGGTCGCCGCCTGTGATTGCCTTGATACCTGCGCCCTCGCCAACATATTTAACCTGATCGGGCAACGTAATCAGGCTTTTTCCGACAAACTGATAACGTCCTCTGGCTTCATCCAGTGCCTTCATATTGCCACTGGCAGTATTGTGCTCTCCTGCCAATAAAGTGGCGATATAGGTAAACACACTTTTACCGCTGCCGCCTTCACCTGTGACTTCAATAAATAACTGCCAGTCATAACGATTAGCCAGGATCATAAATAAGCCCGCATTGATACGCGCCATTTTTTCATGATTATTTCCAGCCGCATGAGACAGCCATTGATAGAAATGCGGGGCGTGTTGTCGGATATTTTCCCCGGCTACGGGTTCAGTGAATGCGATCCCGTTATGGTTCATGAGCCAATGCGCAGGGACGTGGGGTTTAAACGCCTGTACCGATAAATCATACACACCATTACTGAACCCGATTACATCTTGCCGTTGTTCACCAATGACAGGAATTTGTAATTTCATCGCACTAATTGCGTTGTTAATGCCGTTTGGGCTGTAAGGGGTTTCGTGCTGGTCAAAAATTGCCACCATTGCGCGGCGCAGCTCATTATCCGACACGGTTTCCCATGTTGTACCGTTATAGTGGTAAACTATTTCGCTATCAGGATTAACCGCCACTTTACCGTAACGCTCAACTAACAGTGCCCCGCGCTGACTGGCGGCCATTTGAGCCAGATTGTTATTGGCCTTTTTGGGCTTCGTTTCGTGGATAATCACCGCTTCTGCTTCCATGAGTTTTTTCTCCCCAACCTGATATAGCCCGTTATGAAATGCCTGCTTTGCTGCTTCAATGCCATGATGCTGGCGATAATCATCCCAGTCAGCTTTCAATGCCGTAGGCGGTAATGCCACCCAGCCATTAATCGCTATAGCGGCCTTTTCTGCTGCCATTTTGCCAACGTTCTTTTTTAACCTGCCGTTTTTGTCCCGCTCTTCCGGTTCGTGCCAATCGTTATCAGCGGCGAGGATAATTTTTGCGTTAGGCCACTGTGTTCTGACCTGCTCGGCAATGGTGAATAAATTGCTTTCATCAATGGCTGCCAATACCACTCCCTCATGTAATTGGCTGACCGTTAACGCTGTGGCGTAACCTTCGGTGATGATGAAAGTATCTGGTGTTCCGGTCATCTCTGAGACAGGAATAAAACTGCCTTTCTTCTGAGTCCCTGAGACAAGGCGTTTTTCACCATTAGGCTTGATGGTTTGCCCGCCTGTGATCGTGCCGTCCAGTGCCTGAGTCTCCAGCAATAAAGAGCCATCTTTCAATAACCGCTGATTGGGGCATTGCAGCCCCTTTTTCACCAGATACTGAGATTCACCCGTCACAGAAGTTGCAACCAGCGCCGCGATGCGTTCTGCAATCGGTTTTACTGTTCGGGGCTGCTCTTTAGCTGGCTTAGATTCAGGCAAAGGAAGTGCCAGTGCATCAGCTACCAACTTAGCGGCGGCAAAAATAGTGATCCCTTGAGTTCTCGCTACCAAATCCAACCCATCGCCGTGATTGGGGTCGTCACACTGGCGGCAATGCCAATCACCGTTATGGTTATCATCAATAAAATGAAAACGGTCAGTGCCGCCACATATCGGGCAAGCACCATGTTTCCCCTTTGCCGGAACATCAACGCCACAGGCTGGCAACAGGCTTTGCCAGTGGTTGATGGCTGATGTTTTCACTGTTCGAATAACATCTAACGGGCGGCTTTTCTGATTATTATTTCCCTGACTCATGATCACTCGTCCTCGCCATTAACCGCTGCATAGAGCGAATAGTAAACTTCCTGATTAATATCACAGGCCAGCGATAGCAAATCGTGTAACTCTTCCGAACAGTGTTGGCTTGCCTGTTCAAGAATGACCTCATATAAAGAGGTACATAATCCCGCACGAAATGAAGCCTGACCTAACGGATCGGATTTTCTGTATACAATGCAATTAACTAATTTATTCACTGGATTCTGTGGGGCATGTTTCGATAGGTCGCGATAAACCTCCTGATGAATGCCGTGTGCCAATGCAATCA
>NZ_CAWNQF010000138.1:0-2642 GCF_963876465.1 Xenorhabdus sp. KK7.4 | reverse complement strand
TATATCGGCTTGCTGTATGAGAATCGGGAAATGGCAACCGATGTTGAGCTAAAAGAAGTGCTTTTTACCATCAAATCATTGTGGTCTGTCTATCGTGATGTGGGGATCTACTGATGCCGTGGCAACCATTAAGGCGTTGTAGTTATCCGAGTTGTACGCAACGAGTAACGTCCGGTCGCTGTGAGAAACATCGGCGGGAACAGAACAGGCAGCGCGGCACCCGTACCGAACGTGGCTACAATAACCGATGGCGCAAATACAGATTGATGTATCTCAAAACGCATCCCTTATGTGTGCATTGCCTCAAGCAGAACAGTTACACACCCGCCACCATTGTAGATCACATTATCCCAATCAATAGTGATAGTGATGTGCTGTTTTGGCCTATATCCAATCATCAAGCACTATGCCATGCCTGCCACAACCGTAAGACGGTACAGACAGACCCCATCACCAAAGCCAAGCGCAAACAAGGTGCTTATCGGGAGCAGGAAGCAGAAGCGGCACGATTATTTATCACAAGAATAATAACTAAATGAAATAACGGGGTGGGGGTATCAAAAATGACAAACACCCCTCTGAGCGGAACCGCCCCCTCCTTCAATTTTTACGCCCGGCAATTTTTTTGAAAATAAATCACAAGGAACAGAGAACATTATGGCAAGAGCACCGAAACCGCCTACTTATTTAAATGAGATTGCTGCCAGTCAATGGAAAGCCAAAGGCAAAATCTTAAACGAGCGGGAAGACCTGAACGCCGCCGACTGGAACAACTTAGAACTGTATTGCGTCAACTATGCCATTTACCGAAAAGCCGTGGCAGACCTAGATATCCGGGGCTTTAGTATCGTCAACAGTCAGGGCAGTGAAAGCCGTAACCCATCATTGAGCGCCAAAGCGGACGCTGAAAAAATTATGATAAAAATGTCGGCGTTGCTGGGTTTTGACCCCGTATCACGGCGTAAGAATCCGGTAGAAACGGAAGAAGAGGACGAGCTAGACCGCTTATGAACGCATGGGAGCAGTATGCTTTTGATATCGAAAATGGCACAATTCCGGCCTGTAAACGGGTAAAACAGGCGGTGAAACGCTATTTTAACGACCTGAATAACCCACATTATGTGTTTGATTCGGAGGTGGTGACGCGGTTTATTGCCTTTTCCCGTTACTGTCCGCACGTCAAAGGCCACTTGCGCGGTAAACCGATTATATTAGAGCCGTGGCAGCAGTTCGCTTTTGCTAACCTGTTTGGCTTCAAGATCAAAGCAACCGGACGCCGAAAATATCGCAGTGCTTATATTCAGGTGCCGCGCAAAAATGCAAAGTCTACCGTTGCCGCGATACTGGCAAATTGGTTTCTCGTGATGGAGTCAGGTCAGCAGGATATCTACACCGCCGCCGTGAGCCGGGATCAGGCGCGTATTGTATTCGATGATACCCGCCAGATGTGCCTATTATCCAAACCACTCAAGAAACGGGTAACTGTCCAACAGCATAAAGTCACTTATGCCAAGAGCAACAGTCTGCTAAAACCATTGGCAGCCAAAGCCGCTACGATTGAGGGTACAAACCCCAGTCTGGCAATTGTCGATGAATATCATTTGCACCCGGATAACGCTGTCTACTCTGCACTTGAACTGGGCATGGGCGCACGTCCCGAAGGTATTCTGTTTGCCATTACCACGGCGGGTAGTAACGTAATATCCGCCTGTAAACAACATTATGATTATTGCTGTCAGATATTGGATGGTGAGGAACAGAACGAATCCCTGTTTGCCCTGATTTACGAGCTGGACGATGAGCACGAGATTGATGATGAAGCTCTTTGGATAAAGGCCAATCCCAATCTGAATATCTCCGTGGACAGTACCGCTTTGCATGACACTATCCAGAAAGCGCGGGGCATTCCCTCACAATGGACGGAAATGTTAACTAAACGCTTTAATATCTGGTGTCAGGGCGAAACTCCATGGATGGGTGAAGGAGCATGGAAAGCCTGCCAGATGGAGTATAACGAAAGCGACCTGAAAGGGCTGGAGTGTTACGCGGGATTGGATTTATCCTCAACAGGCGATATCACCAGTATCTGCTATACCTTTCCCGTGGATAACGAACTGTTATTACTGACCCGCCATTACTTGCCCGAAGCTCAGCTACAGAGTCCCGCCAATAAGAATCGGGCAATCTACCGTCAATGGGTACAAATGGGCTGGATACGCACCACGCAAGGCGATTGCATTGATTATGATCGTATCCGTGATGATATTCTCAAAGACAGCCAGCATTTTAATATCAAGCTGGTGGGCTTTGATACATGGAATGCCACCCACCTACGCACGCAATTACAGGGCGCGGGGCTGGATGTTGAGCCATTCCCGCAAACCTATATGCGCTTTAGCCCCGTGGCGAAATCGGCAGAGGTGTTTGTTAACCGCAAAATCATTAGTCACAACGGCGATCCGGTGCTGGCATGGGCAATGTCTAATGTGGTGATGGAAACGGATGCTAACGCCAATATCAAACCGAACAAAAAGAAATCAGCGAATAAGATAGACCCTTCGATTGCGTTCCTGATGAGTTTTGGCACATGGCAGGTGGAACATGAAGACTTTGCGTTTAACTTGAGTGAAGAACAGCAGAAG
>NZ_CAWNQF010000137.1:0-2906 GCF_963876465.1 Xenorhabdus sp. KK7.4 | reverse complement strand
CACTTTGCCGCCACTTTTCAGGTGGATTTCCTGCCCGCTGTCAATCACGGTGGCATCCCCGGTCTGAATATGCTGGCTGCCGGCAATCCGGTGCGACACATCCCCTTCGGTGGTAATTTTTTGAGAACCCGCGACCTGATGATGGTCATCGGCGCGGATATCGTGGTAACGGTTGTTATCGATGCGGCTCTTCTGGTCATGTTTGATATGCCAGTAAGCATCGTTTTCAATATGCGCTGTCAGGTCTTTCTGACCGTGGAGATAGATTTCTTCACTGTCTTTCGCATCCTCAAAACGCAGTTCGTTAAAGCCTTTGCCTTTATGGGTCTTGGTTTTAAACGTGGTGCGGGTTTTTTGAGCCGGTAAATCCAGTGGCGGGCGGTTCAGGCCGTTATAAACACAGCCGGTGACAATCGGACGATCAATATCACCGTTCAGATAGGAGATAATCACTTCCTGCCCGATACGCGGGATTGCCATAAAGCCAAAGCCGTTACCGTTCCAGCCCTGTGCCACCCGCACCCAGCACGAAGCGCCATCATCCGGCGGGTCGTAGCGGTTCCAGTGGAAATGGACTTTAATCGCACCGTCTTTATTGACGAAAATTTCTTCCCCTTTCGGGCCGACCACGAGGGCAGTTTCATCCCCGTCTGCCAGTGGTTTATAGTGGAAAGGCGGACGCCAGTCGGCAAGGCCGTCGATAAAACTGAAATGATTACTGAGTGTGGTGCCTTCACCGCCACTGTCGCCCAGTGCCTGCGGGCAACGCCCATGATGACTGATACCGACTACCTGCCAGCGCACATTCAGTGGCTTATGGGGGTGATTTTTTATCTCGAAAATTTTACCCGGCATCAATTTGATGCAGTTGCTGCTGCCACTGCCCGTCTGTTTCTGGTTGTCCAGTGCTTCCTGCCGGTATTTTAAAAACGGAATAGCTGCCGCATCTTTCTGAAAACGCCCGTAACTTTCAAACACGGCATAGGGGGTCTGGCTGCCGAAGTCACGGAAACCTTCACTGCTGTGCATATGGGAGAGGTGATAACGCGGCTCTGCCGGGTTGAAATCTTTATGCAGGCTGCGCTGCGGACTCATACCGACACCCAACCGTACCTGATAAATCGTATCGGTTCCGTAGGCGGTTTCCGGCTGTGGCTGGTATTGCAACGGCAGCCCGGCGGTCATACCAAGGTGACTGTCACTGAAAAACGCCGTTTCATCCTCAAACCAGAAGCTGATACCTTCTTCCGCTGCCAGACGGCTGAAAAACGCATAATCGGATTCACGTTTTTGGGTCACGTATTCCCGGTCCTGATGCGCATCGTAGAGTTTTGAGTCGGCCTGTACCCGGTGTTTTTTCAGCAGACTGTTTAAGATGGCTGGGACATTCTGACGATGGTAAATCCGGCTGTCCTGATTGAGCGTCAGCCGCCAACAGGCAGGCCGCACGGTCACGGTATAGAGTGTCTTATTGCCATCGGTGCCCGCCCAGTCCGCATGGGAGATAATGCCGGTGATTTTACGTTGCAGCCTGTCCCCGTTAAACACCTGCAACACTGCTTCCTGCATCAGCAGTGAGGCCAAATCAATTTCCGTCTGTGGTCTGAACGGATTCAGGTTACCGGCTCTGACCAGCGTCAGGTTCAGGATAAAGAGTTCTGATAATCCCTCTTGCAGGGAGAATTCCCCTACAGCAAACGTGTCTGCCGGCACACCGGCGATAGTGCAGACAAAACGTAATCCACTTTTCATATTGATTCTTTCCTTATGATTCCTGTCATGTGTTCCTTAATCCATTACATTTCCGGGCGTAGTCCATCAACATGCCAGAACTGCCACAGTGCCTTGTGACTGTCCGGCGTAAAAATCTCCAGCATGACAAACGCAGACTGGGTGATAAAACACGCCAATGCCTGATTGATTAACCGACAAAACCGATACATCTCCCCCGGATTACGGTAGCAGTCGGGATTTAGCGTCAGCGCGAGTAAATGCCCGCGCACAGAACGCCCCAGCCGCATCCGGTCGGTCAGGCGCTCTCCGACCTGCACAATACCGTCAATGTGCTGGCGGAACTGGCGGCTCAGGGGACGATGCGTGTCGGCATACGGGTCAAATAGCCGGAGAAACTGTTTCAGGCTGTCGGTGGCAAACAGCATCATTGGCGGGCTGGAAAGGCAGGACAGCAGCGGCCAGCCGCTCTTTTCCTGCAACAGGGGCGGGTAATCGGTCATGACCGGTGTGATATTGTGGACGCTGAGATGAGACGGTGCACCTTCCTGCGTCACGGTAATCGTGCCTTGCGTCAATGCCGGTGCCTGTTCATGGTAGCCGGTGAAATAACACAAGACTTCAATGGCAGGTAAGTTGTTGGCCGGTTTGCCCGTCAAATCAAAAAAGTGTAGCCGGTGCTGGATTCTGCCGAGAAAATCGGGTTCGGTCTGGAGCTGGTAATAAAACGTGTCGGGTTGCTCATTTTCATCCCGAAAACGCCCGGCGGGAGTAAACTGTTCAATCGGAAGCCAGTGATACGGTGTCCCGCGTTGCTCACTGTCACCGGGCTGTTCCACAACCTCAATATCACCCAGCCGGAACAACCGCACCGACTCTCCCAACGGCAGAGAATAACGGTGGTTGTCAGTTTCCAGCTCAATGGGCAGGCTTACCCGATTTTCCAGATGAATGGCCGGTACACAACCCAATAAGAATGTCTCATCGATATCCGTCAGCGGCAATTCGCCCTCGAAACGAAAAATCAGCTCAAACGTGCCGTCCCCATTCAATGGCACGGTGGTACAACTGTTGCGGATATCCAGCGTGACAAAGTTATACAGTGGGGACAAAGCATAATATTCCACCAACGGTTGCAGGCCAGAATACGTATTTTTGGGCACAGGCAGCACCGG
>NZ_CAWNQF010000136.1:0-2906 GCF_963876465.1 Xenorhabdus sp. KK7.4 | reverse complement strand
CACTTTACCGCCACTTTTCAGGTGGATTTCCTGCCCGCTGTCAATCACGGTGGCATCCCCGGTCTGAATATGCTGGCTGCCGGCAATCCGGTGCGACACGTCCCCTTCGGTGGTAATTTTTTGAGAACCCGCCACCTGATGATGGTCATCGGCGCGGATATCGTGGTAACGGTTGTTATCAATGCGGCTCTTCTGATCATGTTTGATATGCCAGTAAGCATCGTTTTCAATGTGCGCGGTCAAATCCTTCTGGCCGTGGAGATAGATTTCCTCACTGTCTTTCGCATCCTCGAAACGCAGTTCGTTAAAGCCTTTGCCTTTGTGGGTCTTGGTTTTAAACGTGGTGCGGGTTTTTTGGGCCGGTAAATCCAGTGGCGGGCGATTCAGGCCGTTATAAACACAGCCGGTGACAATCGGACGGTCAATATCCCCGTTGAGGTAAGAGATAATCACTTCCTGACCGATACGGGGTATCGCCATAAACCCAAAGCCGTTACCGTTCCAGCCCTGCGCCACGCGTACCCAGCACGAAGCGCCATCATCCGGTGGGTCGTAGCGGTTCCAGTGGAAATGGACTTTAATCGCACCGTCTTTATTGACAAAGATTTCTTCCCCTTTCGGACCGACCACGATGGCAGTTTCATCCCCATCGGCCAGCGGTTTATAGTGGAAAGGCGGACGCCAGTCGGCAAGGCCGTCGATAAAACTGAAATGATTACTGAGTGTGGTGCCTTCACCACCACTATCGCCCAGTGCCTGCGGGCAACGTCCGTGATGGCTGATGCCGACCACCTGCCAGCGCACATTCAGCGGCTTATGGGGGTGATTTTTTATCTCAAAAATTTTACCCGGCATCAGTTTGATGCAGTTACTGCTGCCGCTGCCCGTCTGTTTCTGATTGTCCAGCGCTTCCTGCCGGTATTTTAAAAACGGGATAGCCGCCGCATCTTTCTGAAAACGCCCGTAACTTTCAAACACGGTATAGGGGGTCTGGCTGCCGAAATCGCGGAAGCCTTCGCTGCTGTGCATATGCGAGAGGTGATAACGCGGCTCTGCCGGATTGAAATCTTTATGCAGGCTGCGCTGCGGACTCATACCAACCCCCAGCCGCACCTGATAAATCGTATCGGTTCCGTAGGCGGTTTCCGGCTGGGGCTGGTATTGCAACGGCAGTCCGGCGGTCATACCGAGGTGACTGTCACTGAAAAACAGCGTTTCATCCTCAAACCAGAAGCTGATGCCTTCTTCCGCTGCCAGGCGGCTGAAAAACGCATAATCGGATTCACGTTTCTGGGTCACATATTCCCGGTCCTGATGCGCATCGTAGAGCTTAGAATCGGCCTGTACCCGGTGTTTTTTCAGCAGGCTGGTTAAAATCGCGGGAACATTTTGTTGATGATAAATCCGGCTGTCCTGATTGAGCGTCAGCCGCCAGCAGGCAGGCCGCACCGTCAGAGTATAGCGTGTTTTGTTGCCATCGGTGCCAACCCAGTCAGCATGGGAAACAATGCCGGTGATTTTACGTTGCAGCCTGTCCCCGTTAAACACCTGCAACACCGCTTCCTGCATCAACAGTGAGGCCAAATCAATGTCAGTCTGTGGTCTGAACGGATTCGCGTTACCGGCTCTGACCAGCGTCATGTTGAGGGTAAAGAATTCTGATAATCCCTCTTGCAGGGAAAATTCCCCGACAGCAAACGTGTCTGCCGGCACACCGGCGATAGTGCAGACAAAACGTAATCCACTTTTCATATTGATTTTTTCCTTATGGTTCCTGTCATGTATTCCTTAATCCATTACATTTCCGGGCGTAGTCCATCGACATGCCAGAACTGCCACAGTGCCTTGTGACTGTCCGGCATAAAAATCTCCAGCATGACAAACGCAGATTGGGTGATAAAACAGGCCAACGCCTGATTGATTAACCGGCAGAAACGGTACATTTCCCCCGGATTACGGTAGCAGTCGGGATCCAGCGTCAGCACGAGTAAATGCCCGCGAACAGAACGTCCCAGTCGCATCCGGTCGGTCAGGCGCTCTTCGACCTGCACAATACCGTCAATGTGTTGGCGGAACTGACGGCTCAGGGGACGGTGCGTGTCGGCATACGGGTCAAACAACCGGAGAAACTGTTTCAGGCTGTCGGTGGCAAACAGCATCATTGGCGGGCTGGAAAGGCAGGACAGTAGCGGCCAGCCGCTCTTTTCCTGTAACAGAGGTGGGTAATCGGTCGTGACCGGCGTGATATTGTGGACGCTGAGATGAGACGGTGCGCCTTCCTGCGTCACGGTAATCGTGCCTTGCGTTAATGCCGGTGCCTGTTCATGGTAGCCGGTGAAAGAACACAAAATCGCAATGGCAGGTAAGTCGTTGGCCGGTTTGCCCGTCAAATCAAAAAAGTGTAATCGGTGCTGGATTCTGCCCAGAAAATCGGGTTCGGTCTGGAGCTGGTAATAAAACGTGTCGGGTTGCTCATTTTCATCCCGAAAACGCCCGGCCGGAGTAAACTGTTCAATCGGCAGCCAGTGATACGGTGTCCCGCGTTGCTCACTATCAACGGGCTGTTCCACAACCTCAATATCACCCAGCCGGAACAACCGCACCGACTCTCCCAACGGCAGAGGATAACGGTGGTTGCCAGCTTCCAGCTCAATGGGCAGGCTTACCCGATTTTCCAGATGAATAGCCGGTACACAGCCCAATAAGAATGTCTCGTCGATATCCGTCAGCGGCAATTCACCCTCGAAACGAAAAATCAGTTCAAATGTACCATCCGCATTCAGGGGTACTTTTGTACAACTTCTGCTGATATCCAGCGTGACAAAGTTATACAGTGGGGACAAAGCATAATATTCCACCAACGGTTGCAGACCGGAATACGTATTTTTGGGCAGAGGCAGCACCGG
>NZ_CAWNQF010000135.1:0-3047 GCF_963876465.1 Xenorhabdus sp. KK7.4 | reverse complement strand
TGCTCTTTAACAATCTGGAACAAGCTGAAAATTTGAAACACTCAGTAGGGTGTCATCAGACAACTATTGAGGAGTCTCTCAATACCCCAATCCGAAGACACCTTCGGGTTGTGAGGTTAAGCGACTAAGCGTACACGGTGGATGCCTAGGCAGTCAGAGGCGATGAAGGGCGTGCTAATCTGCGATAAGCGCCGGGAAGGGGATATGACCCGCGAGACCCGGCGATACCCGAATGGGGAAACCCAGTGCAATTCGTTGCACTATCCTGACCTGAATTCATAGGGTCAGGAGGCGAACCGGGGGAACTGAAACATCTCAGTACCCCGAGGAAAAGAAATCAACCGAGATTCCCCCAGTAGCGGCGAGCGAACGGGGAGGAGCCCAGAACCAACATCAGTGTCAGCGTCAGGAGAACGGTCTGGAAAGGCCGGCAGTAAAGGGTGATAGCCCCGTATCTGAAGACGCTGGCAGTGTGAGTTCGATGAGTAGGGCGGGACACGTGGTATCCTGTCTGAATATGGGGGGACCATCCTCCAAGGCTAAATACTCCTGACTGACCGATAGTGAACCAGTACCGTGAGGGAAAGGCGAAAAGAACCCCGGCGAGGGGAGTGAAAGAGAACCTGAAACCGTGTACGTACAAGCAGTGGGAGCACCCTTTGGGGTGTGACTGCGTACCTTTTGTATAATGGGTCAGCGACTTATATTCTGTAGCAAGGTTAACCGTATAGGGGAGCCGCAGGGAAACCGAGTCTTAACTGGGCGTTAAGTTGCAGGGTATAGACCCGAAACCCGGTGATCTAGCCATGGGCAGGTTGAAGGTTGGGTAACACTAACTGGAGGACCGAACCGACTAATGTTGAAAAATTAGCGGATGACTTGTGGCTGGGGGTGAAAGGCCAATCAAACCGGGAGATAGCTGGTTCTCCCCGAAAGCTATTTAGGTAGCGCCTCGTGAATTCATCTTCGGGGGTAGAGCACTGTTTCGGCTAGGGGGTCATCCCGACTTACCAACCCGATGCAAACTGCGAATACCGAAGAATGTTATCACGGGAGACACACGGCGGGTGCTAACGTCCGTCGTGAAGAGGGAAACAACCCAGACCGCCAGCTAAGGTCCCCAAGTCATGGTTAAGTGGGAAACGAAGTGGGAAGGCTCAGACAGCCAGGATGTTGGCTTAGAAGCAGCCATCATTTAAAGAAAGCGTAATAGCTCACTGGTCGAGTCGGCCTGCGCGGAAGATGTAACGGGGCTAAACCATGCACCGAAGCTGCGGCAGCGACACGTAAGTGTTGTTGGGTAGGGGAGCGTTCTGTAAGCCGTTGAAGGTGGCCTGTGAGGGCTGCTGGAGGTATCAGAAGTGCGAATGCTGACATAAGTAACGATAATGCGGGTGAAAAACCCGCACGCCGGAAGACCAAGGGTTCCTGTCCAACGTTAATCGGGGCAGGGTGAGTCGACCCCTAAGGCGAGGCTGAAAAGCGTAGTCGATGGGAAACAGGTTAATATTCCTGTACTTGGTGTTACTGCGAAGGGGGGACGGAGAAGGCTATGTCATCCGGGCGACGGTCGTCCCGGTTTAAGCGTGTAGGTGGGCGGTTTTGGTAAATCCGGACCGCTGTATAACACTGAGGCGTGATGACGAGGCACTACGGTGCTGAAGTGACAGATGCCCTGCTTCCAGGAAAAGCCTCTAAGCTCCAGGTAACATTGAATCGTACCCCAAACCGACACAGGTGGTCAGGTAGAGAATACTCAGGCGCTTGAGAGAACTCGGGTGAAGGAACTAGGCAAAATGGTGCCGTAACTTCGGGAGAAGGCACGCTGGCAGTAGGTGAAGAAACTTGCTTTCGGAGCCGAAGCCAGTCGCAGATACCAGCTGGCTGCAACTGTTTAATAAAAACACAGCACTGTGCAAACACGAAAGTGGACGTATACGGTGTGACGCCTGCCCGGTGCTGGAAGGTTAATTGATGGGGTTATCCGTAAGGAGAAGCTCTTGATCGAAGCCCCAGTAAACGGCGGCCGTAACTATAACGGTCCTAAGGTAGCGAAATTCCTTGTCGGGTAAGTTCCGACCTGCACGAATGGCGTAATGATGGCCAGGCTGTCTCCACCCGAGACTCAGTGAAATTGAACTCGCTGTGAAGATGCAGTGTACCCGCGGCAAGACGGAAAGACCCCGTGAACCTTTACTATAGCTTGACACTGAACACTGGTCCTTGATGTGTAGGATAGGTGGGAGGCTTGGAAGTGTGGACGCCAGTCTGCATGGAGCCATCCTTGAAATACCACCCTTTAATGGCTGGTGTTCTAACGTAGGCCCGTTATCCGGGTTGCGGACAGTGTCTGGTGGGTAGTTTGACTGGGGCGGTCTCCTCCCAAAGCGTAACGGAGGAGCACGAAGGTTAGCTAATCACGGTCGGACATCGTGAGGTTAGTGCAAAGGCATAAGCTAGCTTGACTGCGAGCGTGACGGCGCGAGCAGGTACGAAAGTAGGTCTTAGTGATCCGGTGGTTCTGAATGGAAGGGCCATCGCTCAACGGATAAAAGGTACTCCGGGGATAACAGGCTGATACCGCCCAAGAGTTCATATCGACGGCGGTGTTTGGCACCTCGATGTCGGCTCATCACATCCTGGGGCTGAAGTAGGTCCCAAGGGTACGGCTGTTCGCCGTTTAAAGTGGTACGCGAGCTGGGTTTAGAACGTCGTGAGACAGTTCGGTCCCTATCTGCCGTGGGCGTTGGAAGATTGAAAGGGGCTGCTCCTAGTACGAGAGGACCGGAGTGGACGCACCACTGGTGTTCGGGTTGTCATGCCAATGGCACTGCCCGGTAGCTAAGTGCGGAAGAGATAACCGCTGAAAGCATCTAAGCGGGAAACTTGCCTTGAGATGAGTCTTCCCTGACTCCTAGAGAGTCCTGAAGGAACGTTCGAGACGAGGACGTAGATAGGCTGGGTGTGTAAGCGTTGCGAGACGTTGAGCTAACCAGTACTAATGAACCGTGCGGCTTAACCTGACAACACCGAAGGTGTTTTGCGGG
>NZ_CAWNQF010000134.1:0-3136 GCF_963876465.1 Xenorhabdus sp. KK7.4 | reverse complement strand
CCGCGGTGGTCCGGCTCGCCAGTTGCCCGGTCAGGGTATAAGTCTGGCTCAGGGTCAGTCTGTCCGGCCCGCTTTCAATCCGCCGCTCAATTTCCCGGCTGAAATCATCAAAAATCAGGGTTGTCACCAACTGCTGCCGGCCGGCATTGTCCTGCACCGTCCAGCGGTCTGTCCGCCCGGCCGCATCATACCGGAGGGTCACCGTCACCGCCTCATCCACCGCCTTCACCGGCCGGCCCAGCCCATCAAACTGCAGCCGGTGCGCGACCCCCGCCATATCCTGACAGGCCGTCAGCTGACCGGTCGGGGTGTAGTGATACACGGCCCGGCGCGCCGGCCCGGCGCCCGCATCGTCAAACTTCACCGTTTCTTCTTTGAGCTGCCCCGCCGGCGTATAAGAGCGTTGCAACGTGGCCTGTCCGACCGCCTCCGACCGGGTCAGCGCCCCATTTTTCCCCTGATAGGTAAACTGCTGGGTGAGGCCCGGGGCGTCCACACGGACAGGGACATTGCCCAGCCGCGGCTCATATTGCATCGTCACCGTCTGCCCCACAGCATCTGTCACGGTGTCCGGCAGCGGGCTGACGCCCTGATAGGTGTTCTTTTCCGTCCGGCCACCGACCGTGCTCGATTTGACCCGCCCCAGACTGTCAAACTCACGCTCCCCGAGCACTTGCCCGTCCACATCCATTCTGACCACTAAATGAGCGGAACTGAACGGCGCATAGGTTTTCCGTACCACCGTGCCGTCACTGTAGCGGACGGTCGCGACCCGGTTAAAGGCATCGTAAGTGTATTCGGTTTTCTGCCCCAGTGTATTCAGGGTGGCCCGTAACCGGCCCAGCCCATCATACCAGTGGCTTTGCCGGGATACCGGTTTATGCTGACGGTCGAACAGGGTGACCGTCAGCGGCTGATGCCGCACGTTATAGTGGGTTTGCGTGGTGCCAAATGGCAGGTCCCCGGCCTGAGTGGTTTGCTGCGCTATCTGGGTCACCGGGTCGTAATGCTGTACATGGCGTGTCCCCGTCGCGTCCGTTATCACGCAGGGCTGTCCCCAGTCGTCATAATCTGTCTGCTGGCTGACCGCGATACAGGCGGTTTCCGCCGGGTTGCTCCCGGTCGGTAACCGGTCATACCGGGTCTGGTTCACCACCCGGCCCCAGCTGTCCCGCTGCGTCTCCGCCACCTTTTGCCAGTCCGCCTTTTCCTGCCCTTTCAGCAACATAGCCTGCTTACATCGCCGCCCCTGTCCGTCAAACCAGGTCCGGTGCTGATTGCCCAGCACATCGCTCTGGGTGGTCGCCACCACGCCGGCCTGTTCAATGGTGTAGGCATATTCAATGTCGCGGGCGTATGCCGTCCCGGCATTATTCAGCTGCTTCGACAGGCGGCCAAACGCATCATACTCATACAGCGCGGTACAGCCCTGGTGGTCCTGCTCAAACCCCACTTTACGGCTGAAACAGGAGTGGATTTGCACGCTGGAAGCCGTCAGACCGTCATACTCACTCGTCCAGTGCGTGGTTTGTTTCAGGTGCTGTTTATCCAGATGATAGTGAAAGACCTGTCGCTGGGTATATCCCTGACCGGCGTTCTGCCCGTCATACACCGTCTGCGTAAGGCTATCTACCCGCCCGTAGTGGCGGGAGCGGGGCCGGCTGACATAGCCGGTCTGATGCGTGTGCAACAACTGGCGCTGTCCGGTATGCCGGTCCACCCGGAACAGACATTGCTGCGTCCGCACCACCGCCGCTTTGGTCGCGGTCCCCGGCAGCGTGGGCAGGGAATCATAACGGTAAATCACCTCATGCCCCGGCGCATCGTCATAGGCCCCAATCGGGGAAGCCACGCCCGGGGTCACCGTTTTCGATTTCACGTAACGGACAAACCCGTGGGGGTCAGCCGGGCAGCCGTAGCAATCGTCATCCAGCCGCGTCACCTCTCCTTTGGCCGGGTAATAGACCCACACAGTGCGGGTGCCGTCCGGGGCAATCTGCAGGGTCGGGTTGCCGGCCGCATCAAACTCCGTCCGGGTCACCTCCTCCCGCTGGCCGTTGCCGGCAATAAAGCGGACCGTGGCCGATTTGGGCAGCTGAAACTGGGGCGGCTGCTGCGCAAACTCCGCCCCGATTTGAGCGTAATACTCCGTTTCATGCTGACGTATACAGTTGTTCTGCTCTACCTTTTCTGAAACCAGCAGATGGTAATTATTGTAGCGCCGGGTAATTTCCCGGACCGCCTGCCCGTTGTCCCAGCGTTCGATGGAGCCGTACTGATAATCGGACAGTACCCCGTAGAGGTAATCCTGATTGCGGCTCCAGTCGCCCCCCGTCCCGCTGCCGAGAAAGTTGTTCTTGGTATAGGTATACGTGCGGACACTGGCGCCCTCCAGACCGGATGACTGGCTGTAACGGGTCACATACGGCAAGGCGGCCGCCGGCCCTTTAGCCGGAAAACGGTGGCCGTCCTGCGTATACGTCACCGCCTCCAGCAAACCGGTCGGGGCCGTCACCCGGTTTAAAAACTGGCAGTGCAGGTCATAGCCCAGTGACCAGATCAACGTCTGCCCGGCCGTCAGGTTCGTGATGGTACTCACCCAACCGTTATGCAGCGCCAGTTCAATTTCATACATTTCCGACATGCCGGGCCAGACGGTCAGCCGGGTCGCCACCCCCGGTATTGTCTTAACGGTCAGCAGCGCCCGGTGTTTTTTATCCAGATCGTAAATCCCCGTCAGGTGGGGCACGGCGCCGGCGGTATAATCCCACTCCAGCTGCAGGCTGTGCCCCAGCGGATTCAGGATCTTCACCGGGACTTTCAGGTTAAAGGCATTTTTGGGCCCGGAGAGGATCTCCACCTGACCGGATTTATGGATCACCTGATACGCATCCTCCGCCCCGTTTTTTTCAAACCGCACCACATCCTGCCTGTATTGGAGTAAGGTCACCGCCTTATCCGTTTCATCCACTTTATAGCGTTCGCCGGTGGAGAGCTGCAGCATTTTTGTGTCACTGTCGTAGTGGGTCAGCCCGAGGGAAAAACCGATGCCAAAGCCGATATCCGCTGAATTCAGCGGGCTGTATGCCAGCGCCAGGGTCAGCTCCGGCCCCAGTTGGTTATTGCCGATAAGGTG